>JAKJFL010000200.1:0-6219 GCA_022704935.1 Candidatus Rifleibacteriota bacterium | reverse complement strand
CCGCCCCGAAAAAGACGGCGCCTGCGAAAGCTCCGGCGAAGAAGCCTGCAGTGAAGGCGATCGCTCCGAAAAAAGCCTCCATGGGCAAACTTGCAGTGAAAAAGGTCGTCGTGAAGAAGACGGCCCAGAAAAAAGTCACTCCGAAGAAGGTGGCCTCCAAGAAAGCAGCTCCGAAGAAGGTGGCGCCGAAAAAAGTCGCACCGAAGAAAGTTGCCGCGAAAAAGGGCGCCGCGAAGAAGTCGAAATCGGCTGGAAAGAAAGCCGCGAAACGGCCTTCCCCGAAAAAAAAGGAGCCCAAGCGTGCGCAACGGAAATTGCCGAAGGCGCACGTACTAGCTCGGCGGAAACGGATCATTGACGGCAGCTGGCTCGCGAAGCCGTGGCCGGTCGAAAGAATCCGCGGATTCATGAGCACCTGGGGAATGACCCAGGCCGAGTTTGCGCTTTTCTGCGGCGTCTCGTACGATACCGTCACCTCCTGGAGCCGCGGACGTCGCAACCTTGTCCGTGTCGATCATGCGGAACATATTGCGAATGCCGAAAAGGCCGCCGCGAAGCGAAGGCTCCGGATTCACGGCGGTGACGAATCGGTAGCCCCGTGGGCCGGGCTGCGCACATACGTGCGGCGGCATTCTCCGGTGAAACGATTCAAAAATATTCCGTCAGATATACATGGATCGTATGCCATTCTCGGCGTCGAGATGAGTCCGGACGAGATTCGCCTGGCGGATCCGATCGAGAAAATAGAGATCGGTGCAACCAGGGAAAAACAGGCGGACGTTTCCGTGACGATCATCATGAATTCCCTCGAGATGACCCTCGAGGGCCGATGGCGCGAACTGGGCGGCGCGAAACTTCTCGAACTGATCGCTCCCGAGGAGGATCCGTGTTTCTTCGGCGGCCACGCGGGGTGCATCATTCCCGGCAAACAGAACCTGCGCATCAACCTCTGGCCGACCGATAAACGAATTCCAATGCGTATCATCGCCGCAAAAAGATAATACGATATATAGCATCAAGTCGCCCGCCGGTCTCGCCGGCGGGCGTATTCGTTGTCCAGATTTCCGCATGACAAAAGCCGACTGTGTATTCCCATTCGTGTCGAGGCAGGGGAGAACTCGCCTCCTTCGCAATACTCGTGACGAACCTCAATAGCGACTGCTTTTTTTCGATCTGCCGCGGGGCGATGCCCTCAGCGGGAGAACGTGAAAACTGGCATTCGTTGGAGGATGGGTGCTAAGATGACGTGAAGAGCGTATTCGAGCGTCGCGGAGGAGCGTATGGAAGGATTCATGGTTTTCGCCGGCTTCATACTCATTTTCGGTCTGCTGATCGTTCTCAGCCTAGTTCAAGCGCGGAAGCGGAGAGAAGCCTGGCAACAGGCGGCGCGGAAGATGAAATTCCAGTTCCTCGAGGCGGATAATGCCGAGGACCGTTTCGGGCTCTTCAAAATTTTCAATCTCGGCCGCAATCGCACGTCCTACAACGTTCTCGTCGGGAAGAACGACAGCGATGAAGTCAGAATGTTCGATTACAGCTATCGGACCGGTTCGGGCAAGAACTCCCACACCTACACGCAGACGCTTTGCATCATCAAGTCGAGCGATCTTTCTCTGCCGCATTTTTTCATCCGGCGGGAAAACGCCATATTCGATTTCCTCGGCAAACTGTTCGGCGGTCAGGATATCAACTTCGATGAAGATCCGACCTTTTCGAAAACATTCGTGTTGCAGGGCGAATCGGAAACGGCCGTGCGGCAGCTTTTCGATTCGCGTATCAGAAGACTGTTTCTGCAGTTCGGAAGCCAGAATATGCAGGTCGAGGCGCGCGGAGACACCATTCTTTTCAATCCCGGCGAATTGATAGATCCGGTCAGCGCTCCCTCGCTGATCATGAAGGCCATCAACGTCAAAAAAACTTTTTGCCCGCAATCGTCAGACTGAGGCATACAGAAGAGAATTCGTCGTCCTGAGGTTCGGGCAGTCGCATCGGGATCCTCGGCGAAAGGCTGCATGCAAACGATGTTTTTGATTGCATCAGGAGCGCCGGGCGGAATGATTTCGTCAGATATCCGAGGCTGATCCCACGATGCGGCCGCCCGCGATGAGGCGCTCGCCGTCGAACAAGACGCCTGACTGGCCTGGCGTGATCGAGCGGGCCGTTTCGATCAGCTCGAGCAGAATCGATCCGGTGTCGGAGACATTGACGATGCGTGCCGGAAGGGCTTTCGCCCGGTGACGGATCTGGACCGAGATGGCCGCTCCCGGAACGAGTGGCGATGGCAGCAGGGAATTCACGCGGTCGATGCGAAGAATACGACCCTCGATATCGAGGGCCTCACCCGCCACGACGGTGCAGGTCGCCGGATCGATCGCGACGACGAAGAGACGCCGACCGTGGCCGCCGCCGAGTCCCTTGCGCTGACCAATCGTGAAACCGAGGTAGCCGGCGTGCGTTCCGATGCGGTTCCCGGAGGTGTCGACGATCGGGCCGGGCCGGAATCCGGGATGGTTGGCCGGAAGGCGTTCTCGCAAAAACGCGACGTAGTCGCCGTCCGGGACGAAACAGATTTCCTGGGACTCGGGTTTTTCGGCATTCGAGAGGCCGAATCTTCGGGCCAGGTCGCGCACTTGAGGCTTCTTCATTCCGCCGAGCGGAAGCCTGAGATGGGGAAGAACGCGGGCAGGGATTTCCCAGAGGAAGTAGGCCTGGTCTTTTGCCGTGTCGGCGCCGCGGAACAGGCCGACGCCGCCGTCGGGCACCGGCTCGACTCGTGCGTAATGCCCCGTTGCGATGGCAGTGCAGCCGAGCGTGCGGGCTTTTTCGAGAAGCCAGGGAATCTTGACAGTCGCATTGCAACGCACGCAGGGATTCGGTGTGCGACCGGCCGCGTACTCGGCCGTGAAATTGTCGATGACGTCACGCTCGAAAGCCGCGGAGACATCAAATATCGTATGAGGTATATCAAGTGCCGCGGCAGCCGCCCGCGCCGCGGCGAGTCCTTCCAGGCCGCAACAGGCCTTGGTGCCGCCGCCCCGGTCGGCGTAGCAGAAGGTTTTGAGGGTCGCCGCGAACACCTCGTGGCCGCTTTCCTTCAACAGAGCGGCCGTGACCGATGAATCGACGCCGCCTGACAGGGCGACCAGCACGCGCTCTTTCGGAATGCTCATGGAGGGCGATCAGGAAAGAATCTGGCGCCGATGAAAGACGAACAGCGCCAGGAGGAAAAAGGCGGCGGCCCATCCGAGGCTTCCGATCAGTGGTTCTCGAATGACGCTGCTCGAGAGTGTCAGTGACTGGTCGAGCACGCCGTAGATCGTCTTCACATCCGTCAGTTCGGAAAGATGGCGGGTGAAGCACCACGGCAGCCAGCGGGCGTAGGCGACGTCGAGCTTCGCGAGGTAGGGGGCCATCATGACGTAGGTCTGCATGGCCATCAGCAGGATGAGGCTCGAGAACGCCATCAGGATCGGCGTTTCGAAGAACAGTGCGGTCAGCAGAAAATACGCCACCATCGCGAGGTTCGTCATGAAGCTGATCGTGAGAAGGCGCAGGCCGGTGGCGGTGTCGGCGAGGATCGCGCCGGATTCTCGGGCGTCCATGACGATGGCGCCGCTGCGGCTCAGGCTGTGGGCGACCCAGAGGTCGATCTGCAGAAACAGGCCGCCAAGGGCGACGGCGATGAGCAGAAACACCATCACCGCGGCGCCTTTGGCGAGAAGCACCTGCCAGCGGGCGACGGGCGTCAGCAGCAGCGTCTTCAGGTGGCCGCGGCCGGCCTCGCCGGAGACGATGTCGCCGACGACGAGGGCGAGGAAGAACGGTGAGATCCAGGCGAACAGCTTCATGTGGGCCGTGAAGAGGCCCTGCACCATCTCGACGAGCACCGAATACTCGATGCTGCCGAGGCCGAAGCTGCGCATCTTCAGATACGCGAGCATGGCGCCGATGCTCGCGATGATCGGCACGACGTTCAGCGCGAGCAGAAACAGGAGCGCCTTTTTCCGGGAGAGCACCTTTTTCAGTTCGAAGGCGAACAGGACGAGCATACGTCGCATCATGTCCGGTCGGCTCCCGGTTCGGAATCGGTGAGGGCGAGGAATGTCTCTTCGAGCGAGGCCTCGCGCGGGATCAGCGCCGAGACGGCGATGCCGGCCTCTACCAGCGTCCGGTTGATCTCGTGGGACGTTCCGGATGCGATGTTGATCTCGAGCCCGCGTGGCGCGCTTTTCACGTTGAAAACATGGGAGCTGCCCTTCAGAAGATCGGCAGCTTTGGCGGATTCCCCGGGTGAAAGGCGCAGTTCCCAGGTTTCGTGGCCGTCATTCAGCAGGTCGCCCACAAAGCCCTGGCGGATCATCTTCCCGTGGTCGACGATGACGACGTAGTCGCAGAGCCGCTGTACTTCGTCGAGGAGATGAGACGAGAGGAAGATCGTCGTTCCCTCGCGGTCGTGGATGTTTCGGAGAATGTCGCGCATCTGTGCGCGGCCTTGGGGATCCATGCCGTTCGTTGGCTCGTCGAGCATGAGCAGGGCAGGGTGGTGGAGTATGGCGCCGGCGACGCCGAGCCGCTGTTTCATGCCGGTCGAGTAGATGCCGAACGGCTTTTGGGCCGCATCGGAGAGGCCGACGAGCTCGAGCGTCTCGTCGACGCGCTGTTTCGTGAGAGGTGCGGCCAGCGAGCCGAACCACCAGAGATTTTCGAACCCGGTGAACTGCTCGATGAACGAGGGCTTTTCGACGAGCGAGCCGGTTTTTTCGAGGGTTTTTGCGCGGCCGGCCGGCATTGGGGTTCCGAGAAGTTCCATTTCGCCGTCGTCGGGCCGGGCGAGGCCGAGCAGCATGCGGAGGGTCGTGGTCTTGCCGGCGCCGTTCGGACCGAGAAAACCGCATACAGAGCCGGTCGGGATGGAAAACTCCATCTCGTCGACTGCTTTCACGCGGCCGAACCGTTTGGAAAGGTTCCTGACACGGATCGCCGGTGGTTTCTGCGGCTGTGTCGGAGCCTGTGCCGGAACTACCGCTTCAGTGGTTGTCATAAAGCTCATGATACAGTTCGTTCGACAGGACCTTCAGAATGCAGGTCGCCGGGATCGCCAGCAGCATGCCGATGAAGCCGAACACGCTGCCGCCGATGACGAGCGCGAGCATCACCGTGAGAGGGTGCATCCCGATGCTGCCCTCCATGACCTTCGGCTGGACCACGAAGCCGTCGAGCCCCTGAACGACGGCCAGGGCGACGCCCGCCTTGGCGAGGGTCGCGGCGGTCGCCCAGGAGGCGCCGGTCGTGGCGAGGGCGACCAGGGTGGCCAGAATGACGGTGACGAGGCCGCCGAGGTAGGGAATGAGGTTGCCGATGCCCGCGATCGGGCCGAGCAGGAATGCGAACGGCAGGCCCGAGAGCCAGAGGCCGAACGTCATCAGGAGGGCGAAGGCGAACGCGCAGACGAGCTGGCCCCGCAGGAGGGCGTTCAGAAGTTTGTCTATATCGCTTGCTATTCTCAATGTCGAGTCGCGGTACATGGGCGGGACTAGCTTCGTGAACTGCTGCCAGATGAGGTCGAGGTCGACGAGCATGTAGAACGTCAGCAGGGGGATCAGGATCATCCCCATCACGCCGGAGAACGCAGAGACGAAAATACCGAATATCTGTTGGAACAGGCTGATGGTGAGATCTTTGGTGGAAACGAAGGCTTTGGCGGCCAGTTCCCTGATCTTCTCGGGGTCGACCGAGCCGTTCACCCAGTCGTTGAGCCAGGGAATGGCCGCATACCTGTCATACAGCGCCCGGAGCGATGCGTGATAATCGCCCGCGATCTGGCGCACGTCGAGCCGGCCGAGCCGGGCCGCCAGTTCGTGGCCCTCGGCAACGATCGTGAACAGGACGGGAACGATGACCAGAACGCCGATGATAAATCCAGCGATATACATGATCAGGACTGCCCAAGCGCGTGGGATGCTTCTGCGTTCGAGGATGCGCACGATGGGGTTGAGGATGTAGGCCAGCACGAGAGAGAACAGAAAGGGGGCGATGACGGCGGATAGCATGTATATAAGCCAGAGAAGAGCAACGCCGCCTGAGATGATCAGGCCGTTTTTCGCCCAGGTCGGGAGGTCGCGCAGATACATGCCTCAGACAGCCTTCCGCATATCGTAAAATTTGATCATCAGCTCGATCTCGGTTTTGCTCATCTTCATCTGCCGGGCTATTTGGGGA
>JAKJFL010000199.1:0-6227 GCA_022704935.1 Candidatus Rifleibacteriota bacterium | reverse complement strand
AGAGTTCCGGTGGAACGAGGTGCTCGCGAAATCCCCGCTCGGCCGTGAGTGCAAAGATCTGCTGAAGTTCTCGGAAGCGCAAACCATCCGCTAACGCCCTGACATACTGTTTCAGGAAACCCCGGGAGACAATGTTTGCCACCCGGGGTTGGCTTTTACCGGCACAAAAGCCGATTTTGCGTTCCCATCCATGCCGAGCCTGTCGAAGCACGATCGGTTATCGCCCCCTTCGGGAGGCTGGGGAGTGGCTTCGGCAAGCTCAGGGCAAACGGGTGATTTTCATTCTGCAAAACTCGATAAGCAAACGAGATTCACCGGAACGTGATAGATACGAAATAAATGCATGGATTCCATGCGAATTATGCGCGTTGCATGACATCACGCGCGATCGGATCGCGAGGCGCTCGCGCTGTTGTTGCCATGTGCTCTCTGTCGCCATGACCGTGCGGTATGCATGACTTGGAATAAGCCTATGATGGGCGTTTCGGCGAATGTCCGACGTCATGGCACGATTTGTGCTAATAGCAAAATCATGGTTATATAGGTTCGTCTTCGAATCCCTTCGGGTATCCAGGAGGAAATCATGTCCGGTATCGATCGGCTGTTTGCCGTAATGCTCTGTCTGTCATTCGTTTCACTGCCCGGCTTTGCCGCCGAGCCCCTGTCGATCGGTGAGGCCGTTAGAAAAGCCTTGGGCCACAGCCCGGCTCTCGGCGCCGCACGCGAAGGCGAGACCGTGGCGCGTGAAAAGATCGGCGAGGCTCGGGCAATGCGTGGAGTGAAAGTGACAGCCGGCGTTTCCGACACACGGCTCGACAGCCCGATGATGGCTTTCGGGGCACGGCTCGATCAGGGCCGTATCTCGATGGCCGACTTCCAGCCCGACCGGTTGAACGACCCCGATGCGGTGAACAACCTCAAGGTCGGCGCGCAGGTCGTCCTGCCCCTCCATCTCGGCGGCATGGATCGTCACGCGGAGCGCGCAGCACGATTCGGCCTCGACGCGGCCGTGCAGGATACCGCGCATACGTCCGAAGAGACGATATTTCGCACGATCGACACGTATCTCGGAGTCGTGCTTGCCCGCGAAAGTCTCGCGGTGGCTGAAAAGGCTTGCGAAACGTCGGCCGAAAGCCTGAAGAATGCGCAGGCGGCCGTCGAGGCCCAGCGTGCCGTCGAATCGGACTTCCTTCAGGCGAAGGTGCACCACTCGCAGAACCAGGAAACGAGCCTGCGAATGCAGAACCAGTATCGTCTTGCCCTCGAGGGCCTTGCGACGGTCATGGGGGTCGCCTCAGCCTCGGATTACGAACTGACCATGCCGTTGCTCCTGGAAGAATGCACTTCCTGCGGAGATGAGCCCACGGTGCTTCTGGATACCGCCCTGCGTCAGCGCCCCGACTATCTTGCCCTGTTGAAACGCGCCGATGCCGTCTCGCAGAACGAGCGAATGCACCGCGGCGCGGTCCGGCCCCACGTCCTGCTCGGAGCGGCGGCCGACCACAACCGCGACGGCTTCGACGGCGACGGCCACGGCAACAGCATGGTGTTCGCGCGCGTCGACTGGAATATCGCCGACGGTGGCGAGTCGAGCCACAAGGCTGCGGGAGCGAAGGCCCAGGCGCGTCAGCTCAAGCTGGCGGCGGAGGCCCTGAAGGACGGGATTCATCTTCAGATCCGCGAGGCCGTGACGGGCATCAACAACGCACTCGAGCGGATCAAGGTCAGCCGGGAAGCTGTCGAGAACAGCACCGAGTCCCTCCGCATCCTGCGCGATAGGTATACGGCCGGCCTGGCCATCATGAGCGATCTGCTCGGAGCCGAGACCAGCCTCCTGTCGCATCGCATGAATTATCTGAAAGCGTTGTATGACTACTCGATCAGTCGTGCCCGCCTGAAAATGGCCCTCGGCGAGCTCACGCTCGAACGATGCGCCCTGCTTCATGACCAGGCGTCCGCCGCGGAAAAATGAATCACTCAGAGCGTGATTCCCGTTCGGGCTGAGCCTGTCGAAGCACGAGAGGCTCTCGCTCTTCGACAAGCTCAGAGAGAACGGGTGATATTCACTCTGCAGGACTCAAAAACGCGAATGAGGGTGCAGTAGAACGAAGGCATTCAACAAAACAAGTAGAAATATATCGCAAAGCGTATGAATGGACGGCTCGATGCCGAAAGACGGGAGAATATCGTATGAATACAGCTATAAAATTTTGTATCGCCGGCCTTGCCGGGATGACGCTTCTGTTTCCTGCTGCTACATTGTCGGCGCAGAATGCCTGGCAGACGGCCGCGAACATCGATCAGAGTCTGGTATACGAGGCGATCGGGAATATCCAGCCCAAGGTCGTGACGACGCTTTCCAGCAAAGTCATGGGGAACGTGCTCGAGGTGCTCAAGCGCGAGGGAGACACGGTGAAGGCCGGCGAGACCGTCGTGAAGATCGACGCGCGCGACGTCGCTTCCGATCTGGCGGGTGCCCGCGCGGGGCTTTCCGAGGCGGCGGCGATGAAGACCGAGATCGACCGCGGGCTCCAGGCGGCCCAGGCACAGAAGCAGCAGGCCGACGCCGGATTGAAGCTGGCCGAGTCGTCGTTCCAGCGCATCAAGGCCCTGTTCGAGAAAAAGTCGGTCAGCAAACAGGAATACGACCAGGCCGAGGCGGCGTTCACGTCGGCCCAGGCCCAGGTGCGAGGTGCCCAGGCGCAGATCGACTCGCTCGAGGCGAAGAAATCGACCGTGAATGCCCGTATGTCCCAGGCCCAGGCCGGCATCAGCAAGGTCGAGACGATCAGGGACCTCGCCGAGGTGACGGCGCCGTTCGGCGGCCGTGTCACGGCTCGCCGCATCGAGCCCGGCATGCTTGCCGCCCCTGGCGTGCCCCTGCTGACGATCGAGGATTCGTCGCAGCTGCGATTCGAGGCGATGGTGCCCGAGCGGTTCATTGCGTCGATCACGGAAGGCATGCAGGTCGAGGTCACCATCGACGCCCTCGCGGGCCGTGCCTTTTCCGGCGTTGTCGCAGAGATTCTGCCATCTGCCGACGCCCTGTCGCACACCTTCATCGTGAAGATCGCTCTCGCGGCCCAGCCGGAACTCAAAACCGGTATGTATGCCCGCGGGGCGTTCGTCATCGGCACCGAGACCGTTCTTCTCGTTCCGCCTGCCGCGGTCGAGATCCGCGGCCAGCTCGAGGGCATCTGGGCCGAGTCCGACGGAAAGCCTGTTTACAGACTCGTCAGAACCGGTCGAACGATGCCGGGCGGAATCGAGATTCTCTCCGGTCTCAAGCCAGGTGACCGGTTTCTCATCACCCCGCCCGCAGGAGGAAAATGACGCATGACGGAACTCGGCATATCCGGCCGCTTCGCCGGCAAATTCATCAACTCGAAACTCACCCCGTTATTCATCCTCCTGACGATCCTGCTCGGCACCTTTGCCGTCGTCGTCACTCCTCGTGAAGAAGAGCCGCAGATCGTCGTTCCGATGGTCGACATCTTCGTGGGCCTGCCTGGCGCGACGCCGCAGGAAGTCGAGGAACGGCTGATCCGCCCGCTCGAGAAGCTGGTCTGGGAGATCCCCGGCGTCGAGTATCTCTACGGCACCTCGAGCCCGGAACAGGGTATGCTGATCGTCCGCTTCAAGGTCGGCCAGGACCTCGAACGGGCGCTGACGCGGCTCGGCGAGAAGCTCGAACACCACAAGGAACATGCCCCGCCCGGCACGGTCGGGCCGTTCGTGAAGAACCGCTCGATCGACGACGTGCCGATCATGGCGCTTACCTTCTGGAGCCGTCGGTATGATCATTACCAGCTTCGTCGCGTCGCCGCCCAGACGGCCGACGAGATCAAGTCGATAGACGACGTGTCCGAACTGACCGTGATCGGCGGCCGGCCGCGCTCGGTTCGCGTCGAGTTCGACCCGGCGAAGCTCGCCGGCTTCAATCTGTCGCTGTTCGAGCTGATGCAGCAGCTTTCCGCAGGCAACCAGCTGTTCGGCTCCGGTCGCACGACCCGGGACGATCGCGACCTGCTGATCGAGACCGGCTCCTTCTTCAGAACGGCGGATGAGGTGCGCAGCCTCGTCGTGGGCGTGCGCGGCGGCCGGCCGATCCAACTCGCAGACGTGGCGACGGTCTCCGACGGCCCCGGCGAAAACGACGACTACGTGTTCATCGACTTCGGCCCTGGCGCCGCCGGCAAGGTGAAGAATGTTCCCTCCGCCGATATCGAGGCCCCTGCCGCACCCGCCGTGACGATCTCGGTCGCGAAACGTCAGGGCACCAATGCGATCTCGATCACGCACGAGATCGAGCGCCGCATCGAGGCCATGCGCGGGCGCATCATTCCCGAAGGCGTTCACGTCCAGGTCACCCGCAACTACGGTGAGACGTCGAGCGAAAAGTCGAACGAACTGTTGTATCACATGGGGCTCGCCACGATCTCGGTTGCGTTCCTGATCATGCTCTCCCTCGGTATGCGCGAGTCCGGCGTCGTCGCGACGGCGATTCCGGTAACCCTCGCCCTGACGCTGCTGGCGTTTTATGTCGGTGGCTATACATTGAATCGCATCACCCTGTTCGCCCTGATCTTCTCGATAGGCATCCTGGTCGACGACGCGATCGTCGTCGTCGAGAACATGGTGCGACACTTCGCGATGAAATCGAACGCCGGCCGCGACCCGGCGCAGGTGGCGGTCGAGTCGGTCGACGAGGTTGGCAATCCGACTATTCTCGCGACAGCGACCGTCATCGCCGCGATCCTGCCGATGGCGTTCGTGCGCGGGTTGATGGGGCCGTACATGCGGCCGATACCGGTTGGCGCCTCGGCCGCGATGGTGTTCTCGCTGATCGTCGCGTTCATGGTGACCCCCTGGGCCGCTCTCCGGTTCCTCAAGTTCGAGAAGCCGGGCGAGGGGGGCGAGTCTCACGGGCATCACACGGATGATTTCACGACCAGACTATACCGGAAGATGATGCATCCGCTCATCGACAATTCCCGCGTCCGAAACTGGTTCCTCGCCGGCCTCGTCGTTCTGCTGCTCGCCGCGATGGCGATGGTGCCCCTGCGTTTCGTGAAGGTGAAGATGCTGCCGTTCGACAACAAGAGCGAGTTCCAGGTCATCATCGATATGCCCGAGGGAACCGCCCTCGAGCGCACGGCCGAAGCGACGCAGGCATTGACGGCGTATCTGCGCACCGTTCCCGAAGTCATCGATATCGAAAGCTATATAGGCTTGTCCGGGCCATACAACTTCAACGGTCTAGTACGTCACTACTTCATGCGGCGCGGCTCGAACGTGGCCGATCTGCAGGTGAATCTCGTCGGAAAGGAGCACCGGTCGGCCCAGAGTCACCAGATCGCGGTGCGTGTCCGGCCAGAACTGCAGAAGATCGCCGAGAGATACGGCGCGAACGTGAAGGTCGCCGAAGTGCCGCCCGGCCCGCCGGTCCTCCAGACGCTGGTCGCAGAGGTCTACGGCCCGGATATCGACAAGGCCGCCGTCCTGGCGCGGCAGGTCGAGGAGCTGTTCCGCAAGGCTCCGGGAGTCGTCGATATCGACACGTATATCGAGGACGACCAGCACAAGGTGCGGTTCGAGGTGGACCGGGAGAAGGCCGCCATGCTGGGCATCTCGGCCGAGCAGATCGCGAAGATGATGCGCGTGGCCGTCGACGGCGCCTCTGTCAGCCTGATGCGACTGCCCCGCGAGAAAGAAGATGTCCCGATCCTGGTGCGGCTGCCGAAGAGCATGCGCACCGGCACCGAGTCGATTCTCTCGCTTCAGGTGACCTCGCCGGCGACCGGCCGGCAGGTGCCGATGCGCGAGCTCGTGACGCCCGTTTCCGGCATCGAGAACAAGAGCCGGTATCACAAGAACCTGAAACCCGTCGTCTACGTCGTCGCCGACGTGGCTGGCAGCGAGGAGAGTCCCGTCTATCCGATACTCGGACTCATCGGTGAGGTCGAGAAACTCACCGCGCCCGACGGCGGCAAGGTCACCCAATGGCATACCCGCGTGCCGACCGACACCTCGGCCTACGCGGTCAAGTGGGACGGCGAGTGGCACATCACCTACGAGGTGTTCCACGACCTCGGCCTCGCGTTCGCGGTCGTGATGCTGCTGATCTATATCCTGGTGACGGCATGGTTCCAGAACTTCATCACACCGCTCACGATCATGGTGCCGATCCCGCTGACCCTCGTCGGCATTCTGCCGGCACACTGGGC
>JAKJFL010000198.1:0-6246 GCA_022704935.1 Candidatus Rifleibacteriota bacterium | reverse complement strand
TGTTGCTCGGAGCGTCTGGAAAATACCGGCCGATCGCCCTCATGCTGCTTCTTTCCATTGCCGCAAGCGATCAGCTCAGTTCGGGGCTCGTGAAGAAAGCTGTCGGGAGAAAACGCCCCTGCTGCCTTGAAACGGATGCCCGAACGCTCGTTCCCTGCAAACGCAGCAAATCCTTCCCGTCCTCACATGCTTCGAACACCGCGGCTGCTGCTGCGGTCATTTGGCTCGAAGCAGGTCCTGCCGCCGGTGTCTGTATGGCGGCTCTGTCGTTCGCGGTCGGATATTCAAGAATATATATCGGCGTTCACTACCCTTTCGACGTCCTGGTGGGATGGCTGCTTGGAATGGGCGTGGCGTGGCTGGTCGTGCGCGTCCGACGGCGGTTCTGGCCTGTTCCTCCAGCTGCCCGAGGAACGCCGGGTTCCCGGGATTTACATGAACGGCCGGAGAATGATTGCGGCGGCAGCGCCTGAAATCTTCTCGAAGGCCGAGCAGTCAAAGGTGCCTGCGCGATTGAAATAATCGTCGAACACCATGGCGGCCTCCACGGCGACCCTGTGATCGACCACGACGATATCGGAATTCACCTCGCCGGAGCGGCCTTCAACGGCGGTTGCATTGTAACTTCCGTCGATGATCATGTCTCGTTCGGCGGCCTTCTTGTGAAGGAAAATGCCGTATTTCATGTGAATCATCTGAGGCATGTTGTCGGCTGTCTGCCATTGCCTGAATTCCAGTGCTCCGATGGGACGGCCGGCGGCTTTGAGAGATGCATGGATCTTCGCCATGTCGGAAAGGAGATATTTGGTCGCGTATTGTGAGGGAACGCTGTCGCTTTTCCCGGGAAAGAGGATTTTGATGTTTTTTCCGGCTTCTACGGCCTGCTTCAATTTGGTTCTGAAGACCGGATCGGTGATATACGGCTGAACGATTCGGATGCTCTGGACATCCGGGTCTGATAAATTTCTGTACCATTCTTCGGTGATGGGCCGGTGATCCCAGGAGGTATTGGTCAGAATGAAGGCCGTTAAACTGCCGACATGCTTCAATTCGGGATAGAATATTACCCATAGACGGGAATCCACTCCCTCCCGGGAACTCGAATCATCGATGCCAAGGCCGGTCTTCAGGATTTCCCGCGTCGCATACGTGGAATATCGCCCCAGAAAACTGATGGCCCCTTGAAGCGCTCCTTCACCGTCGAGCAGTCGCATGTGGTCAGCCCATGGCTCTTTGCCTGGCGGATACGAAGGGCGTCCGTCTTTTTCGGAAACGGGATCCATGGTGTCCCACCCGGAGCCGGCATATTTGTCGCACCAGCCCTGGCCGCCTGTCATCGCGATCACATGGCCGTCGCCCGTTCCGAAAAAGAAGATCTTGCGATGATCCATGCGTTCGCCGAAAAACGGCTTGATATAGACCACGCCGATTCTGCATAACATGGAAAAGCAATCGGGCTCATGCAAAGGTGACATAAATACTCACTGGAAAATGCCTGATCGGCATCTGCGAAATGGCTTTTTCCTCGCACTTCAGCCGGTTCGACAACCTCGAAACGATGATGAGCGAAGAAAGGACTGTATTCTGAAAGAGGCATCGCCCTGATTGCATTGACAGATCGTTGGTTCGTGAGTAGCCTTTGAATATATTTCAGAAATTCTACTTGGGGAGGGACCGATAATGATGAAAAGAGCCGTGCTGTTTTTCATGGTGTCTTTCATGGTCACGGTCGGGCTAACAGGCTGTGGAAACAATCCTGACAAACTGTTCAAAGATGGAAAGTATGCCGAGGCCTACACGGAGTTCGTGAAGCGGGCAGGTACCAATGAAATCAAGCTGAAGACCGAGACGGTGAATGCAAGCGCCTACGAGACCCAGCAGCGCCAGAAAAGTGGGAATCAGGCTCTCCATGATTTCTACTATGCCGCTGAATGTCAGAAACAACTGGGCAATACGGCTGAGGCCAACATGTATTACCAGAGGGTGGTCGATATCAGCAGATATCAGATCCGGACTCCTCACGATCAGGGTGCATTGTTGAAGGCCAGTTTTGCCAGCTTGCTGAGCGCCGTTCAATCATATCGCTCCGCCCAGGTGGATTACATTGACGAAGCGACGCGGCCTCCGGAAGACGAGGAAACGGATCCGTATGACAGCGGAAACGGAAACACCGATCCGTATGACGGTGGCAGCGGAAACACCGATCCGTACGACGGCGGAAGCGGGAATACCGACCCCTATTCGGGTGGAAACGGCAACACCGACCCCTATAATTCTGTTGCCAAGTCTGCGACTGTTGCGAAATCCGCTTCCGTCAGCGATACGTGGATGAGATCGGCTTACAACACCATGGTGTCCCGAAGGCAGGAGTTCGAGAGGCTGCTGTATTCAACGACTGCCGATCAGGTTTCGAACATCCAGTCGATCAAGGATCAGTATAGAACCTTCTCTTCGGCCCTGGATACGTATCTCTCGTTCGCCAGCCCCTCGAAAACCGTTTCCAGCCCGGAATGGGTCGAGAGCTTCGGTTCGATGTATTATCGAAGTGTTTCCTCAGCAGGCAATCAGTTTACCTCGACTCTCAGCGGGGCTCAGTCGAAAATCACGTATACGGTTGAACCCTTCAACGTGACTGAGCCGCAGTTGGTTGTGCAGGCGACGGCCGCTCTCGGCGGTTCTGCCTCCTCATCCGAGGCTCAGGCAGTGGTGGAACCCGAACAGAGAATCGCTCTTCAGGTGGAAGGGTCGGTTGCACCGGTAACGGGTGACATCAAAACGGCCGAAGCTTCAATGAAGGCTGCGTTCGATACCTACAAGAACCTTTGCAGCACCGGCGCCGATGAAGCGGAAGTGAAAAAGGCTCTGTCCGCCTATAACGAGGCCAAAGCCACATTCAATGCCCTGAAAAATCAAAAGTAAGAGTTGCCGATTCGCGAACGAAACCCCGGCTGCAAAGCCGGGGTTTTTCATTACGCCCGCCCGGTAGGGCGCATGCTCAGACACAGGAAACCGCCTCGAAAACATTCCGAGGCGGTTATTCCAGGGGCAGGCCCGCTGTGTCAGTGAATGGCGGGAGCTTCCTCCGCGCTGATGACGCAGATGTCTTTTCCGGAGGAATTCTTTATGGTTTCGGAAAACACCGGGATTTTGCGCGGATCATACTCGAAGATCACTTCTTGATCCTTTTTCACGGTAATCGAGCTGCTCAAAAACCTTGATCGCGGTTCGTCGGGACTTTCTGATCCATGATGTAAGGGAGGAGGAACGTGTTTTCCTTCAGATTGAGGCCGAAGACAAAATAATAGGGGGCTTGCCGGGCCTTGAGAGCCAGTTTGTGCCGGAAGATACCGTCTGCTTCCTTTGTCAGACTGAATTTATCCCAACTTCCCGCTTCTTTCAGTCCGGCATTGATGGCCAGGGAGACCGAGGTGATCGGCAGGCAGCCGAGCTGGACCTTCTGGTTTTCACCTTCGAAATTGCTGAATTCCAGTCAGCAAGGCGCTGGAACATCGACGCATAGCGCAGCGGGGTGATGACGACATACTGAATCGCATCGTCTGGCCGGGTATCCGATCTCGAGACATTGCCGAGGATTCAAAACGGCCTTGGTGCTGTCTTAAAAAGGCACGTGACGATATGTTGATGCAAATATATCGAGCAGTTCGTGAACTTGCGGTTCCTGAACCGGGCCGATGCAAAAAGAGACGAAGGCCTGGCCTTCGTCTCTTCGTGAAATTCGTTGGAAACAAATCGCTCAGGGCTGCGCGTGAAGAGCTTCGAACTTTTCTTTGAGCTGGTCGACCTTTTCCTGCTGGAGATCCATCTGGAACCCGTCGAACGGATCGCTGCCGCTCAGCTTCTGGGTGGTTTTGCCGGCATCGATGGAATCGGACACGAAATCCATGGAATAGTGGTGAGGATACGGATCGTCATGTCCGCCGACGATGCGAAGCCGCTCACGGCACTTCTGGCTGAATTCTCCGGAAGGGAAGCGGTTGATGCAGTCACGGTAGCAGCTTCTCGCCCGCTCCACTTCGTTTACGGTCTCGTAGGTGCGTCCGAGAACATAGAGGGCATCGGGAACCAACACGGTGTTGTATCCCGTGTCGAAGTCGCGAAGGAAACGGCGGAAATCGTTGATCGCATTTCTGGGCTCGCTGAGGCGGACGCTGCAGAAGCCGACGAAATAGCTTGCCTGACGGCGAATGTTGTCAGATGCGTAATAATCGTTCGCGATGGCGCTGTACAATCTTCTGGCTTCGAAATATTCACTGCGGTCCCGCATGCGATTGGCGCGATCGAGGTCATAGCTGGTATAACCTGCCCATGCAGTCGAGGCAGCCAGAACAAGACAAAGGATCATGCCGACCAGAGATGTGAGTCGCTTCACGATTCGTTTCTCCTCGATGATTGTCGATTTGAGAAATAGTTACGCAAATCGTGTACCACCGAAACTATTTATCGCAAAAGGCCTTCTACAGCCATTCAAAAGAATAATGTCCCAACAGTTCTGATAAATTTTGGGCAGGGCCGCCAGCCGGCAGTTTGAGCGCACGGATGCTCAAAAGCCGCTTTCTATCGGGAGTATCCAGGGTTTTTCCCGAATACGGCAGGTGATGATTATTCAGCCGATAGCAAGACGGACGGCTTGGCCTTGCTTCGCGCATGGCGTGCCGGATCGAGCCCATACCGACGCAGGGCCGATCCGAAGGATTCACCGGAAGTCGGTTTCATGCGGATCTCGAGTGTCCAGATGCCGTGAACGGCTGCTTCCCGGGCGGAAATTTTGATTCGATCCTTGGTCGTGCAGACTGGAACTGCGTCGAGGACTTTCGCTTCGTTCAAAATGGCGGAAAGCCGTTCTGGGGAAAAACCGTCATGATCTCGGAATCCCTGCGTTGCCGCGACATTCCGCCCCGAAGCGGCCAGTTGAGCGGCAAACAACTCGGGTTTCGCTATGGCAGCGAAGGCAAGAACCCGTTCCGGCCCGTTCTCGAGAGAGCAATGTCGTCCCTGCGGATCGATCCAGCCGCTTGGCTTCGTTTCCATTTCCAAAATCGGGACGCCCGGCGCCGTTCGGGCCAGCCACAGATGCCAGTATTCCTTTTGCTCATCGGAAGCCAATTCGCATCGAGTCATGGCGATGAGATGCGCATCGCGAAGCCGTTCCGGTCTTTCGCGCAGCCTGCCGAGCGGAAGGAGCCCGGCCTCTTCTTTCTTCATGAGTGCGTCCCACAACACGATATCGATGTCGTGTGGAAGTCTCCGATACTGGAACCCGTCGTCGAGCAACAGGACATCCGGCTTGAACCATCGCTCCGCCAGGCGGGCCGAATGGGCACGGTTTTTCCCGACGAAGATGGGAGTGGTTGGGAACAGGGACGCGAGAAGGAGCGCCTCGTCGGTAAGGGTGGACGGATGAGGTCCCGGGCCACACAGCAGATAGAAACCTCGCTCCCAGGGGCTTCTGTAACCACGTGTCAAGACGATCCTGTTTGCCGGAACGATCGGATCGGACAGAAGCTCGAACAGAAACGGCGTTTTGCCCGTACCGCCGACGGAAAGATTGCCGACGCTGATGACACAGGCGGCCGGCCGCTCGACGAGAAAGGGAACGGCGTTGAAGAAGCGCCGCTCGGTCCGGGCCAGCAGATCATAAACCCGCGAAAGAATGCTCAATAAAGGCTTCATGCGGTATTTTCCCACGTTTGCAGCAGACGGTCTTTCATGACGGCGATTTTTGCCGTTTCCGTGGCGAGGAAATCGGGGAGCGCGGTTCGAGGCTCAGGTGGGGCGGCGTCGTCAGGGGAGGGAATCGGCAGACCCGCGCTTGCCGCAAGATGCCTCGCCTTGTGGTCATACGGCAGCGCTCGCACGGGGATTCCTGCCCGGAGCATCGCAAGCAGGACGTGATATCTCATGGCCCATCCTTCCCGCAGCCGGGCGGCGGTCGACATGAGCGCCGGAAAATCAGCCGGCTCATGGACGGAAAGCCCCGGGAAGACGCTCTCCAGCAGCCGCCGGTCTTCCCTGCGCGCCCCGATGCCGGCGCGGGGGGAACCCTGCGTGATGGGCCACCAGCGCTTTGCTGCATCTCTCCAGTTGGGGAACAGCCATGGACGTATGTTTATTGCTATTGCCCCATCGAGGGGCATGCCCGCCGGATGGTGTCGGGAGATATCCGGTTCCAGCGCCCAAGACCAGTCGGTTCCGAGGTCGGCCAGGCGGCCTGTCAGCCGGTGGAAC
>JAKJFL010000197.1:0-6246 GCA_022704935.1 Candidatus Rifleibacteriota bacterium | reverse complement strand
TGGGGACAGGTCAGGCCGGCAAGGCCGGCAAGCTCGACATGAGATTCTCAGCTGAATTCATGAACGTTCCTCGCCTCTCAGGCGCGCCAAAATCAGTCCCCAGAGCAGGAGATGCGGTAGCCCATCAGGAACGCCACGTCGAAATCGACAGAGACGACAAGCTCGTCACCGCGCTGGAGGGATTCTGCTCCCCGCGGCGCTCCAAATATGATCGATCCAGCCGGCCCGATGTTGTACCGAATGAGGGCCGGGAAATCTCGACCGGGCACGGTGCGATTGCGCAGCCGGACAGATAACTCGGCACGGCCGGTCCGACCGAATCCGCCATCCTTGTTTTTCGTCATGGTCGTAACATCGAGATCCCCGATAGCCAGCTCACCCATGATCAGACGGCCTTTTTCGGGAAGGGGGATGATCAGCCTGCCAAGCCCGTCACGCCGCCCCGGAGCAGGAGGATCGATCGTCATCGGAAACGAGTGCCCAGACGGAAGAGCGGCGATGGCCGCCACCCTGGACCTGTATCCCGGCCCAAGCGGAATGGCCGCGGGATAGCGTCCTTCGAGCCGCTCTCCCCCGCCCTGCAAAGCCACCATGACTTTGTTTTCGGGATCCGGAAAAACCGTTTCGGGGGTGAAAATGTGCTCGAAAGAGTCGACGCCGGAACGCTCGGGATAGTAACTCACCTGGAATTCATGAATCCGCGCTTCCGATCTGACCGGATCGCCCTTGGAAACGTTGGTGATGCGCGCTTTGTCGGCCAGGATCCGGCCAAAGGCGCGAAGGCAGCTGTGCAGAGTTTCATCTTCGGGATTATCGGCCGGACGCGCTTCGGCAAACTTGTCGGAACCCCACCGGTCAGCCCATCGTATCCACTGGCCACTCTTCGCGTCATGAATCTCGACCCGGACATATGCCGGATTCTGATCCCAGGTATCCATCGAACTCTCGCCCCCGGGAAGAAGTTCAGGATCTTTTCTATGTTTGAGCGCCAGAGACCCAATCCATGGATATGCAACTTTGGGAAGCTCGAACACGAAACTGTGTCCGGGGGCAAGAGACAATCCACGAGCGGAATCGAGCCGATAGCACCAGGTCAGACCATTCAACTGCCTGGCCTTGGATAGATCGAACATCCTGTCCGTCACGCCGCGTGATCCGGAATGCAAAAACACCAGCTGCATTTCGTGAATCCGGATGGGCGCCGCAGGGCAACTCCCATTCGACTGATTGGCGACGAGAACGCCATCGATTCCCCGATTTCCCACTCGCTCGTTGAATCCGAGATAGGAACTCCAGTTGAGTTGGTCCGGTGAGGCATATGGAACCGCCTTGAGCGCCCCGAACTGGTCACTCCAGGTGACCCACTCGTCCGTCCCGTGGATACGCGCCCGCAGGCTCATCCATGCCGGTTTTCCCGTGCCCGCCTCCCTCGCAGAATGCCCGTCTTCCTTTCTATTTCGAACCGTCACATACTGCAGGATTCTATGAGAAAACCGACGCGGCAACGGGCACCACATGGTGCCGTTGCTTCCCAGCAAGGCGCCTTCGCTGGCAACACTCCTGAAGGAAACGGTATCGGCATCGGGAAAGGTCACGAGGGGCATACCGGCTTGCCCCTCGCCGGTCAACCGGATGCTCGATTCAGTTGACGCTCCCGCGGAAAACAGCGGCCACACCGTGAAAGCAAAGAAAAGGAAGACCTTCATCGAGCGGCAACATTTCATTTTGGTTTATCTCCCTTTTTCCAAGAGTGTCCGCCCTCGTCTGCCCTCCCGGCCATCTGAGCCAAAAATGTCGATTGGCATAAGAAAAGCCTTACGCATTCAGCGCTGACGTCAGCGCCGCGCGACAATACTGAGAAAAGCCAGTTTTGCGACCGACGGGACAGATGCAGTTTTCGGACCAGAGACACCCGAGAAATCGCTGATAAGCAGGACTTGAAGGGAAATGGAGAGAAAATTATCCGCTTACCGAGGTTGGGAAATGGATGTCAGGCTTCGGAAGGCTTGTCGGGAGAGGGCTTTTTGCTGTCGTCGGGGGATCCGCCGCCGTTCCCGTCACCGTCGTCTTCGCCCTCGGGCTCGCCCCCCTCGGGGTTTTCGACGAGCTCGCCCTGTTCTAGGGCGCGAATCCACCAGTTGATCAGCTCGCCATTTTCCTTCAGGAACTGCTTGAAGCTGACCTTCTGGCCATCTTCGCACTCCTCGCGATACTGGTCGGTGACGAACTGGGTGAGCGGCTCCATCACGACGGGATCGAGAAACACGCCGGCTCCGACGAGGAATCGCATGTCGCCAAGGCGGAGAACGCGGGTGTAGAGGATGCTGTCCTTGGTGATGCCCTCCGCCGAGCCGGCGGATTCGAACACCTCGAAATCCTCGCCCAGGAACACGTCTCGTAGGCTGATCGAGCGGCCGGGGGTGATGTCCTTCACCTGGAGCAGCGTGAGATGCGTTTCCTTCAACGCCTTGCAGATCTGTGTTTCCTGTAACGTCAGATCGTCGGAATATCGGCTGAGGAACTCGTCGATGAGCACGTTTCCGGCCGCGTCGGCGTCGTCGAGCAGGAACCACGACATGAAGAGGAACTCTTCCGTCGGGTTGAACTCGTATTCCTCGCCCTCGGCCATGTTGTAGAACACTTCGAGCGCTTCGCCGAGCGCCTCCTGGAACTCGTCTTCGAGCGTGAAGGCCATCAGCTTCGCGAACAGGTCGCCGAACATGTTTTTCAGGGCGTCGATCTGGGGTTCCATGAATACCTTTCCTTTTGCGATGTCACATCCTACCCCGCCCCGTCCGCGAAATCAAGCCGTCAGGCGGTGCAAACACATCGTTTCACGACAATCACAGCATCTCAGCGATACAAAGACACGGAAGCCCGAAAAGAACGATCCACAGATTTCGCAGATGACGCAGATTTTTTTATTTCTTACAAAATATCATCCGTGTCATCTGCGGATTTCTTTTTTTCGGAACGGAGCATCGGGGAAGCCGACTATCGGCGTTTGAGACGGCGCAGGATCATGGAGAAGCCTTCGTCTGCCTCGCGGTGGCGGAGAAGCTTCGCGGTGACGACGAGGACGACTCCGCCTGCCAGCCCTGCCGCCGTGAGTGAAACAAGGCCCGCCGCAACGGCCGGGATTCGCGGCAGCCCGCCGATGCCGGCCCGAAGCGCCCCGAACACCGGGGCCTCCACCCACCACATCGCGCCCGCCATTGCCATGCCGGCCAGGAAGGTGCGCGCAAGCGAGCCGGCCACGCCAAATCTTCCGAAGCCGCCCATCCGCCCGTTCAACACGAGATAAAGGATCAGCGCATTGACGCCCGAACCGACGGAGGTCCCCAGCGCAAGACCCCAGTATCCGCACGGCCCGACCAGTGCGAGGTTGGCTCCGATGCAGACAACGACGGAGGCAAAGCTCGCCTTCACGGGAACCGAAGTGTCTCCGAGCGCATAAAAAGCGGGGCCCAGGACCTTGATGAGCGAAAAGAAAATCAGGCCGGCCGCATACGCCTGAAGCGCAACGGCCGTCGCGGCCGTATCCGCCGCCGTGAATCTGCCGTGTTCGAAAAGAAGGCGTATGACAGGAACGGAAAGAGCCGCCAGCCCCATGGCCGCCACGATATTGATGAAACTCGTCAGTTTGATCGAATTCGCCAGTGTATCGGCCATCGCCTCGCGGTCGTTCGCGGCCGCCTGTCGGGAGATGACCGGCAGGGTCGCCTGCGCGATCGCGACCCCGAACAGGCCGAGCGGCAACTGCATCAGCCGGAATGCATAACTGAGCCAGGAAACGGCACCGTCGCCCTGTGAAGTCGCGAGCATCGTGCTAATCGCCACGTTCACCTGCGTCGCCGCGAGGCCGATCGTGCCCGGCAGCATCAGCGCGACAATCCGCTTCATCCCGGAATCCCCGGGCTGAAACTCCCACCCGAAGCTGAACCCAGCCCGGCGCAACGCCGGCCATTGCGCCGCCAGCTGGAGGAAGCCGCCGAGCATCGCTCCGACGGCCATTCCCTCGATGGGACGCCGACCGAGGGTTTCGAAGAAGGGACAGAGCGTGAACCCGGCGACGATCATCGCGATATTCAGGAACACCGGCGCAACAGCCGGAATGAAAAACTCCCCGAGGGAATTGAGAACGCCCATGACCATGGCTGCCAACGAGATGACCAGCAGGAAGGGGAACATGATCCGCGTCATGCTCACCGTCACCTCGAACTTCGCCGGGTCTGACGCGAACTCGGGGGCCATGATCTTCACCAGAGCCGGCGACACTGCGATTCCCAGCGCCGTTATCGCCCCCACGACGAGAACGAGCATCGTCAGCGTGATGCTAGTCAGCCGAAACGCCCGCTCACGCCCCTCTTTCGCCATGACCGCGTTGAACGTCGGCACGAACGCCGCGCTCATCGCGCCCTCGGCGAACAGGTCGCGCAGCAGGTTGGGGATCCGGAAGGCGACGTTGAACGCGTCGGTCCAGGCACCGGCGCCGAAAAAATACGCAAAACTCTGTTCCCGGACAAGGCCGGCTATGCGGCTGAAGAACGTCGCCACGCCCATGACGGCGGCCGAGTGCATGATGCCGCCGCCGGCGGTTTTTGCGGCCGCCACCCCGGAGGAAGGAACCCCGCCCGCGGAGATCGTGTCGCTCACGGAAGCGCAGACAGACCGATCATGCGACCGGAAGGATCATGAGAAGCTGATCGCCTTTCGAGAGTTTCCGCCCGCGTGGATTCACAACCAGCGGTTCGGCTTCAGGCTTGACGGCCACCAGGATGGCGTCACGCTCCTTTCTGAGTGCTCCCAGAGCGGCCTCGACATCGGCACCGATCAGGCTGTCGGGAACCGGCATGAACGAGAGCGCATTTCCGCTCTGGTTCGTCAACAGATCCCTGAAAAAGCCGAGAACGCCCTCCTGCATCGCCACCCGGGCCAGGAGGCGACCGGAAACGTCGCCCTGGATGACGACGTCTTCAACGCCGGCCGTAGTGAGGTGATCGGCATATTCTCTATTATATAATTCAGCAGATGTATGGATGCCGGGGTTGAGCCGTTCGATCGTGAGGCCGCAGAGAATCGTGCGGGCGTCGATATCCTGCGTCGAGCGGTTTTCCCCGTGCTCGGAGAGGATGATCGCCGATCTGGCGCGCTTGATGCCCGCCCGCAGCAGGGTATCCATCTGGGTGAAATCCTCTTTCATGATCGTGATCCGGTCCGTGCGCACACACCGGCTCCGAAGTTCGTTGATGTCGGCAAGCTGCGAGACGATGAGAATGTCCGTTTCGGCGAGCTTCGGCTCGGAAGAGATTTCCGAAACCAGGATCGCAATCTTCGCGCTGAACCCGCAGATGATGAAATGTCCGTTCAGGTCCTCGGGATTGACGGTCCGCTGCATGGCGTTCTCCTTGAGCTTCTGAATCATCAGGGCCGAAAAGGTACCGGTGAGCATCGCGAAGGTTCCCATACCGAACAGCAGCATGATGGCGAATACAATCTTGCCGCCGAACGACGCGGGGTAGCTCGCGTATTCCCCGGACAACAGCGTGAAGATGGATTTCCATATCGCGTCGCCCGGCGTCTTCAGCTCGGAGGCGGGGCCCACTTCATACTGAGAAAACCCGACACCCCCGAAAATGACCGCGAAAAACATGAACGAGAGGATGACCGCATATTCCACCGTCCTCCCCTCCAGAATTGTTCCGAAAATGGAAAGCCGCCGCTGGAGCACCGTTGCGAGAGAGAAAATTCTCACGATGCGGATAAGCTGGAACACCCGTCCGAGGCGGAAGACGCGCAACAGGGGTAGTACCGCCACCACGTCGATCCAGTGGCGTCTGAAGAACACTCCGGTAGTCGGGCTGACGAGCCATCGCATCAGGAGTTCGACGACGAAAATCATCGTGATGCCGTCGTTGACGACTTCGATGTCGAAGTTGACTTCCGGAGGAAACCCTCCGAACGCCTCGCCAAGGATGAGAACGACGGAAAGGAGGATCAGGACGACGATGATCCCCCCGAACACCGGATGATCGACGATCGCCCGGATTCTTGGATACCTCCGTCGCTCCGCCTGGACCTTCGGCTGTCCGACCGGACAGTCGATGCAAAGCGGCGAAAGGCCTTCGGCTGGAGGCACGGGAGCTGAATTCATGCGCGTATTCTAGAGCAGTCTAGGCCTCGTGGCAAGCAGGAAGAGTCGCCGGCTCCCGTAGAACCGGCGGCTTCCTCCATCACTCGATTTTT
>JAKJFL010000196.1:0-6249 GCA_022704935.1 Candidatus Rifleibacteriota bacterium | reverse complement strand
CACTTCCATCTCGGAAGCCAGATCACGAATATCCGCAAGATCAAGGCCGGCCTCCGCGAGGTCGCGCAGTTCTACGTACAGATGCGAAAGCTTGGGTGTGACATCGAGTTCGTCGACATCGGAGGCGGCCTCGGGGTCGACTACGACGGCTCGCACACAACGATCTCCAGCAGCGTCAACTACGCGCTCCAGGAATACGCGAACGACGCCGTTTCCCTGCTGCAGGACGCCGCCGACAAGAACGGGCTCCCCCACCCCTCCCTGATTACCGAATCCGGCCGGGCCCTGACGGCGTATCATTCGGTTCTGGTGTTCAATGTTCTCGAGACGAGCAGCCCGCCGACCTTCGAGGGCAACATGCACAAGATCACCCCGAAGGACCACGAGCTTGTCCGCGAACTCCACGAACTGTACAAGCACCTGAACCAGCGCAACATGCACGAGGCATGGCACGACGCCCAGCAGCTCAGGGAAGAGGCCCTCGATCTCTTCAGCCTCGGCATGGTCGATCTGCGCACGCGCGCCCTCGTCGAGCGGCTCTACTGGTCGATCGCCTACGAGGTCATGGAGTTGTCGAAAGACCTCAAGCACCTTCCCGACGAGCTGAAGCCCCTGCCGAAGATGCTCGCCGACAAGTATTTCTGCAACTTCTCGCTGTTCCAGTCGCTTCCCGATGCCTGGGCCATCGACCAGCTGTTCCCGATCATGCCGATCCAGCGGCTGAACGAAAAGCCCACGAAAGAGGCGACCCTGCAGGACATCACCTGCGACTCGGACGGCAAGATCGACCATTTCATCGGCACCCGCACCTTTTCCTCCACCCTCCCGGTCCACCAGATCAAGGAAGGCCACCCCTACTACCTCGGCGTTTTCATGATCGGCGCGTACCAGGAGATCCTCGGCGATCTGCACAACCTGTTCGGCGACACGAACGTCGCCCACGTCGTCATCACCCCCGACGGCGGCTACGAGATCGAGAAGGTCATCGACGGCGAGCTCGTCGCCGACGTCCTCGACTACGTCCAGTTCGTCCCCAAGAAACTCGTCCGCACCATGGAAAGCTGGGTCAGCGCCTCGGTCAAGGAAGGCAAGATCACCGTGAAGGAAGGCAAGGAGTTCCTCGCCATCTACCGTTCCGGCCTCTACGGCTACACCTACCTCGAAGCCCCCGAATAACGAGATTCCATACGGTGCTGGTTTGAAGCCAGCCCCTACATCAGCTCGTATACAACGAAACCGGCCCGGAATGTTCCGGGCCGGTTTCGTTGTTTGACCAGGTTATTTCATGGGTTTGCCGTCGAAGGTCAGCTTGAGGTGGGAGAGATCGCGCATTTCGCGGCGGTCGTTCTGAATGAGAGGGACGGGGGTGACGGAGATGTAGTTTTCTTCCATGGCCCAGAAGTCGGAGCCTTCGGCCGGAACGGACGGAGGGCGCTTCACGGAGGTCCAGAAGTAGGTCTTGCCCCAGGGGGTCCTGCGCTTGAGCCAGGTTTCGCGGTATTGGAATTCGGAGAGGTGCGTGACGGCGACGCCCTTCAGCTCTTCGCGCTTGCAGGCGGGAACGTTCACGTTCAGGACGATGTCCTTCGGAAAGCCTTTTTCCTTGAGGACTTTCACGAGATCGCGGGTGAACTCGGCGGCCATGCGGTAATCCATGTCCTTGCCGCGCTCGATCGAAACGGCGATGCCGGGGATGCCGGACAGAACCCCTTCCTGGGCGGCGTTGAAGGTTCCCGATACGTAGACGATGCGGCCGATGTTGAAGCCTTCGTTGATGCCGGAAACGACCAGATCCGGGGTCTCGGGAACGAGACCGCCGACGATTCCTGCCTTGACCGAGGTCGCGGGGGTTCCCTTGATGCCGTAACCGAAGAATTTCCCTTCGCGCTTCACTTCCTCGATCAGGATCGGGCCGTCGGTGGTCAGGGCGTGACCCATGGCAGACTGGTTGTCTGAGGGGGCACAGACCGTCACTTCGCCCACGTCTTCGAGAGCACGGGCCAGTTCGAGAATCCCCTCGGACATGATGCCGTCGTCATCGGAGATCAGGATTCGGAAAGGCTTCTCGGCGGAAGCGGGAAGAGCGAGCGCAACGAGAAGCAGAAGAACGAACCATCGGGAACGAGACATTCGACACTCCTTTTCCAGATATTGAATTATGTCTGGTATACAAACTCACTCAGTAGGATTCGCCCTTTTGCCCGGTCACGGGCATCGGGGGGGGAGCGTAGACCGGAGCGCCGTTCGCGGACGGTGCGACAGGCTGAACTGCGGCATCCATCGGTGTCGGCGTCGCGGGCTTGGCGAGCCCGGGGGCTGTCGTCACAAGGGCGCGAAGGCGGGTCGCGACGGCGGCGTAGACTTCGGGCGTGAAGGTATGCTTCTCGTGCATCGCGAGTCGGCCGTCGGCGTCGATCGCGATAATATTCGGCACGTTATAGTCGATCCGCATCGACTTTCCGATCGTGCCGTGCCAGTCGGTCAGCACGGGAATCGGGGCTCCGAAGCTTCGCCACTGGTTGAGGACCGTTCCGCGACTGGTCGTCCAGGGAACGTTGACGAGGTTCACGACCCACAGGAGGTGGGCGGCGCCGGTGACGCCGAAATCGCGTTTGAGGGACTCGGCCCATTTCAGGATCTCGTAGCGCTGGTATCTGTGACCGGTGAGGATGATGATCGGCCTGCCCCTCAGATATGTGCTCACCCAGCGCTGGTGGAAGATGTCCTCGATATCGAAAAACGCGAACGGCGCTCCGACGGCGATCTTGTAGTGATCGGCCGTGTGCGCGGCCGCCCGGGAGGGGGCGACGAGCGTGGGAAGACATACGAGCGCAGCGGCCAGAAACAGGGTTTTAACGGTTTTCGACATACGCACCTCTATGTGTGTAGCGACGTTATGGTGCCGGCGACGAAGCGCCGACGCGGTCAGGATACCACAAGACGGGACATTTTCAGTACTGGAGAATTGCGACGAGGATGCCGATTCCCGTCGTCAGGGTCAACAGGGTCGACACGGCGCCGAACTTCGCGTAGGAGACGAAACCGATCTCGCATCTGTCCCGCGCGGACTCGGCGACGATCAGGTTCGCAACGGATCCGAACAGCGTCAGATTCCCGGCGATGGTACTGACGTATGCGAGAAGGCACCAGAACAATTCCTGGGCGGGAAGCTTCCCCACGGCCTGCGAGGCAAGCAAAACGAAGGGAACGTTCGAGAACAGGTTCGATCCCACTAGGGTCACCCCCGAAAACGTCCAGGCCTGCGACGTCAGGTTCCCTGTCAGGAAACCCAGCGCCCAGTTCGTGCCGAGGGCGGTCAGGCCGCTCGTTTTCAGACCGCCGATAACGACGAAAAGAGACGCGAAGAACATCAGCAGGGACCATTCTATACGTTCGAGTATATGTTTCGGGTCCCTCCGGTGGAGGGTGATGACGAGCGCGGCGCCGGCGAGGGCCGAAAACGCCATCGAGTATCCGGCGAAAAAGCCGGCGCACGCGATTCCCAGCGCGAGAAGGCCGATGCTCAGACGCCGCGTGCGCGGAATCTCTTCCTCGAACCGCTTCGACGGGGCGGCTTCGGGGTTCACGAGGCGTTTTCGGTAGTATAACCAGAGCAGGTAGATGTTGATCACCATCGCGATCGTCACGGGCAGAGTCATCAGCATGATGAAGCGGCCGTAGTCCATCTTCGAAACGGTACCGATGATCATGTTCTGCGGGTTTCCCGTGAGCGTGAGCGCCGAGCCGATGTTCGAACTCGTCGCCAGCGCCATCAGGTATGGAAAGGGATTCAGCCGCCGGGCATCGCAGACGGCCAGAACCAGCGGCGTCATCACGACGCAGATCGTGTCGTTCACGAGCAAGGCAGACAGGATGGCCGCCGAGATGGAAACGGTCACCAGAAGTGTGAAGGGGGACCCCATCACCCCGAGACGCCGCGTCAGCCGCTCGAACAGGCCCGCATCACGCAGGTGCTCGGCGACGATCATCATGCCGAGCAGCAGGCAGATCGTATCCCAGTTCACCTGCTGATACGCCTCTTCGGGGGACATCACGCCGAAAAGCACCATGAGAACAGCGCCCAGAAGGGCTCCGGACGGTCGGCCGATCGGCAGAAGCCGCATCTGGCGGAACGAGACGAGGACGAAGGTGAAAGCGAAGATGATGCCAGCGGCCCAGGGGTGCCGCAGGGCCTCGGCAACGTGAACGGTGGTCGGTGTCATGAAACGGAATGATGCCTCGAACGGCGTAGGCGCGCAAGTATTGCGCGCCTACAAAAACATCGGGGGCCGAAGCCCCCGATGTCGTTACGAATGGAACGGTGCGATCACACCCAGCCGCGGAGCTTGCAGGACTTGGCGACGCGCTCGATCGCGATCATGTAGGCGGCCTTGCGCATGTAGACTTTCTTGTCGCGGGCAAGGGCCGAGACGGCCTTGAAGGCGTTGGTCATCTTGGTGTCGAGCTTGGTGAGGACTTCTTCCTTCTCCCAGAAGTAGTTCATGTTGCACTGGACCTGCTCGAAATAGCTGCAGGTGACGCCGCCGGCGTTGCAGAGGAAGTCGGGGATCAGGAAGAGGCCGCTCTTCTCGATGACTTTGTCGGCTTCCTTGGCGGTGGGGCCGTTGGCGGCTTCGGCGAGAATCTTGACGGTGGGCTTGATCTTGCCGACGTTTGCTTCGGTGATCTGGCCTTCCTGGGCGGCCGGAATCAGGACCGTGACGTCCTGCTCGATCCAGGCGCCGCCGTCGAGTTTTTCCCAGCCATAGGCCTTTGCCTTTTCCTGGTTGATTGTACCGAACTTGTCGACGGAGTCCATGAGCTTCTTGAACTCGATGCCGCTGGCGCAACGATAGGTGTAGGCTTTCTTGTCATGGTTGTCCCAGCAGGCGATGGCTATGACCTTGCCGCCAAGCTGGGTGAACTGGTCAACCGCATACTGGGCGACGTTTCCGGAGCCCTGAATGGAGCAGGTGGACTTCTTGATGTCGATTCCGAGTTCCTTCATGGCTTCGCGGACGGTGTAGATGACGCCGTAGCCGGTGGCTTCGGTGCGGCCGAGGGAGCCGCCGACGCCGACGGGCTTGCCGGTGATGAAGCCGGGGAACTTGCCATTCATGATTCTTTCATACTCATCGAGGATCCAGATCATGTGCTGGCCGGTGGTCATGACGTCGGGGGCCGGGACGTCCTGGACGGGGCCGACGTTGCGGGCGATCTGACGGGCCCAGCCGCGGCAGATCTGTTCCTGCTCGCGCATCGACAGGTTGTGCGGATCGCAGATGACGCCGCCCTTGCCGCCGCCGAGGGGGATGTCGACCACGGAACATTTCCAGGTCATCCACATCGAGAGGGCGCGAATGGTGTCGATGGTTTCCTGCGGATGGAAGCGGATGCCGCCCTTGCACGGGCCACGCGCGTCGTTGTGCTGGCAGCGGAAGCCGCGGAACACTTTCACGGTGCCGTCGTCCATGTGGACGGGGATATTGAAATGATATTCCCGGTCGACATTGCGGAGAAGGTCACGGGTTCCCTGGTCGAGCCCCATTTCCTTGGCAGCGTCATCGAACTGTCCCTGGGCCAATTCAAACGCGTTGAACGACTTGTCAGCCATCACCAATTCCTCCAGTTCCTTGATTCCTTGTTGATCGTTCCATTTTTCACGAGAACGACGGACGAATGATAACACCATTACCCGATTCGGTCAAAACATTTTCCCCCGAACGCAAACCGGGCTCGCAATGGCACGCAATGGCGTGCCGGAGCGAGCCCGGGATATATATTATGAATTATTTTTTAGGATGGGCCTGGAGGAATTCATGGATCGAGGAAGCCGCCTTCTGGCCGTCCTGCATGGCGAGGATGACCTTCGAGCCGCCGGTGATCAGATCGCCGCCGGCGTATACGTTGGGTCGGCTGGTTGTCATGCGCTCGTCGACGACGACGGTTCCCCATTTCGTCACGTTCAGGCCCGGCGTCGTGGACTGGATGATCGGATTCGGCGCCTGACCGATGGCCTCGACGAGGGTTTCGACGTCGAGAACGAATTCGGAACCCTTGACGGGAACCGGCTTGCGGCGCCCCGAGGCATCGGGCTCGCCCATTTCCATTTTCTGGAGCCTGAGGCCCTTCACCCAGTTCTTGTCGTCCCCCAGAACTTCGAGGGGATTGGTCATGAACATGAACTCGATGCCTTCCTCTTCGGCATGGTGGATTTCCTCGACTCGGGCTGGCATCTCGGCGCGGGTG
>JAKJFL010000195.1:0-6260 GCA_022704935.1 Candidatus Rifleibacteriota bacterium | reverse complement strand
GGCGGGCCCCGGACTTCGATACGACGGCTTCCGTCTCGGTCGAAGTCGCCGATGGCCGCGGGGGCCGTTCCCATGCCGTTCTCGGCGTGACCGTCGGTGCGGGCGGCACCAACCGGGCTCCCGTGGCCTCGATTCTCGCCTCGGGCACGCGCATCGAGTATGCGACGGGCGTCCGGCTCACGGCCCAGGTCAGCGATCCCGACGGCGATGCCGTGAACTGCATCTGGCGGGCGGACCGCGGGTCTCTCCAGGTTTCGACCGGCACGACCACCGTCTGGACATCGCCTTCGACGTCCGGCGCCGCGACCGTCTCTCTGGAAGCCGGCGATTCCCTGGGAGCATCGACGACGACTCGGCTGGTGATCACCGTTCTTGCGCCGAACTCGGCTCCGACCCTGACCATTTCGGCCACCGGGACGAGTGTTCTTCCGAACACGGGGGTGACGTTGACGGCGCGGGGAAACGACGTCGACGGCGATCCGCTTTCCTATGCCTGGTCGGCGAGCGGCGGCACGTTGTCTGACGTGAGCGGCCCGTCCGTTCTCTGGCATGGTCCTGCGACGGAGAACGTCGCTACGATCACATGCCTCGCAAACGATGGCCGCGGCGGCACGGCGAACGCCACATACGTCTTCAACATCTCGGCGAGCCCGAACAACGCCCCGGCGATCTCGGTTTCCGCCTCACGGGTGGTGACGGCCGAAGGCGTCAACGTCTCGGTCCTTGCCACGGGATACGATGTCGACGGCGACCCACTGACCTATCGATGGACGGCGACCGGGGGCTCGTTCGCGGACACCGCCGCCGCCCGGACGTCCTGGTTGCCCGGTGTCGGCTCGCAGACCTACACCCTTGCGTGTGCGGCCAGGGATGCTCGGGGAAGTGTCGCCACGGCCACGATCCAGGTTCGCGTGATGGAAACCGCCCGGCTCGATGTCGGAAACGTGCAGCATATAGGGCTCGCCGGCAGCGGCCGTGAGATTGCGCTGACGACGCCGTCCGGCCAGGGAAAATTCGGCGTGCTCGTTTACTCGCTCGATCGGGCCGGCGCGAACCATTCTTTCGATGTCAACGGCGGCGGAACGGTTCTTCCATCCGTTTCTGCGGCGCCCGCGTTTTCCGTCATCCGTCCCGGCTTTCCGACAGGGCAGGCGGCGATCGACGCCGTGATGCGTCGCAAGGCGGCCGAGAGCCCGTATCGTCTTTCCGCGACGACAGGAGTCAGGCCGTCCGTGCGTGCCAGTGAGGCGAATGTCGGAGACATTCACGCCTTCAAGGTCTACTCATCGTCCGGATACCAGACGAGATCGGCCCGGCTGGCCGTTATCGGCGCAAAATGCAAGGTGTTCATCGACCAGAACGAGGCCGGAGGGTATTCCCCCGCAGGCGTGACGGACGCGATGATGACCGAATTCGCGAATGAGTTCGACTCTCGGATCTGGTCGTTCATCAACGACAACTATGGCTCTCCCTCGAACATGACCGGTGACGGCAAGGTGACGATCCTGTTCACGCCTCTCGTGAACGTGTTCGGCGCGGCCGGGTTCTTCGACCCGACCGACCTGATGCCGGGTGACACGGATTCGAACAAGCGCGACATGTTCAATATGTGGGTGTTCGACTCCCGCGACGGCTTCACCACCGCCGGATGGAAAGAAGCGACTACGCAGACGCTGGTGCACGAGTTCCAGCACCTGGTCAACACCTGGGCCCACATGCAGAACCATGTCGGCGAGGAGGCCGTCTGGCTGAACGAGGGGCTGAGCGTCGGGGCCGAAGTGCGGTATTCGAACGCCCCGGATTCACGCTTCGATTCCTATGCGGAAATTCCAGAGCGGCTTCCCCTCACGGTCTGGCCATACGCTGCGACGGTTGCGAATTACGGCTGCGTAGGCCTGTTTGCGCATCACCTGTACGAGCGCCTCGGAGGATCCGCGATCCGTTCCATGGTGCAGTCGACCTCGAGCGGCACCGCGAACATCGAGGCCCATTCCGGCGGAAAGGCGTTCGATCAACTCCTCCGGGAATGGGGTGTGGCGATGTACCGCAACAACACAGGACTGACCGGTATGGCGACCGATTACCAGATGGACGTTGCCCTCGACGGACTGAAAAAGGCGCAGAAGAATTTCGGAAGCGCTTTCAGTGGAAACGTCTATGGCACCGCCTGGAGGTTCATCGAGTATCTTCCGCCGACCGGATACGCCGACCCGTTCACGACCATCAGGATTTCCGATCCCGGAAACGGAACGATTGCCTTTTCCATCGTTCGAATCCAGTCACCCTGAGTTTGTCAAAGCCAGTCTCGAGCTTGCCGAAATGAACGGGGCCTGTCGTGCTTCGAAGATAAACGCACAAGGTGTACGGGTTCGTTGTGTGCGATGTGGTCTTCTGATACACTTTTTACGGGACTGAAAAGACAAGAGAACGTCGCAGAAATGGTCCTGAAAAAATCCCCTTGGCTCAGATGAAGAAATTCATGAACACCGAGGGATGAGAGGCTTTTGACATTTGAGCACCACTTCTCAGGAAGTCCGGCTCGAGGCAAACGTCTTTTCACGGCTGTTGTATGTCATCACCGTCCTCCTGTGGATCGCGCTGGCCATTTCTTTGCTTCGCATACGGACCATCGGCTTACAGCCGGTGATGCTTGTCCATGGAATTATTGTCGTTCTTTCGACGACGGTGTATATGCTTCGCGAACGGCTGACGCCGGCGACGGCCTTCCAGATCACGTTTCTTGCCGCGCTGGCTCTGGTGTGGAGCGCGCTGCTTCAGTTCGGCCTGGCTTCTGCGACGATCCTGTTTCTTCCGGTGTATCCGATCATTACCCGGATCACCCGCGGACTCACAGCCTCCTATGCCATTACCGGACTGATCACCACGATGTTCGTCATCACCGCAATACTCTATTGCGAAGGAAACATCACTCCCGCCGTCGATCTGAACGTCATGATGACCACATGGCAGGCGTGGGCGCTGACCTTGTCCGTGACGTTCAGCCTCATCATCATTTTCCTGTATGTCTATGGGCCCGTGGAAATCATTCTGAGCGAGCAGCAGACATGGTTTACGGCGGTCATCGACGGGTTGAAGGACGCGGTTCTCATTCTCGACGCCGAGTCGGGGGCGATCATTGCGTGCAACGGTCGCACGCCAGAGATGCTGCATATCCGGACAAATCTCGCGAACAGCTTCTTCATGGATATCAGTCCTCCCGAGATGCAAGGCGAAGCCGCCGCTCTGCTTGCGAGAGTCCGCGGGGGGGGAACGCCGACCTTCGAGTGGGGTCTCAAAGATCAGGACGGGCGGCTTGTTCCCTTCGAGATCAGCATGCGCCAGACGCGCATCGGTTCGCGGAACTGCATCGTGGCCGTGCTGAGAAACCTGACCGAACGCAGGCAGGCTGAAGCGGCCCTCCAGGAGAAGGAACATACCTATCGGCTTCTGTTCGAGAACATGACGTCGGGCCTCTCGTTTTTCGAGATCATGCTCGATGAAAAGGGCGTTCCCTGCAACTTCCGATATCTCGACGTCAACCCCGCGTTCGAAAAAATCACCGGTTGGAAGGCGTCTGATGTCATCGGAAAAACGATCCTAGAAGTGGCACCCCTGACGACAAAACCCTGGATCGAACTCTGCGGAAGAGTGGCCCTGACCGGGAAATCCGAGGCCTACCAGGGTCATTCCCCGGATCTGAATCTTTTTCTCGATATATGGGTATACAGCACCGGGGGTGGGAGATTCGTTGTCCAGTTTTCCGACATAACCGAAAAAATGAAGATGCATGAAACCCTGCTGCGCACGCAGAAACTCGAGTCGCTCGGCCTGTTGGCCGGTGGTATCGCGCATGATTTCAATAACCTTCTCGGAGGCATCTATGGCGCCATCGAGCTTGCCCAGCTCCATCTGACCGAAAAACATACTGAGGAAGCGGCAGCGAAGCTTGTCGATTCGCTTGTCACCTACAAACGCGCCAAAGCGCTGACGCACCAGCTGCTGACGTTCTCGAAGGGCGGGGTGCCGATCAGAAAGCCCTGCCAACTGGGGCCTCTTCTGAAAAACTGCGGCAGGTTCGCGCTGGCGGGATCGGCGGTCAGCTGCGCATTCGATATCTCCGAAAAGCTCTGGATGAGCGATGTCGACGAAAATCAGATCAGCCAGGTTATCGAGAATCTCGTGATCAACGCCCAGCAGGCAATGCTGGAAGGCGGCACGATCGATATCGTGGCGTCGAACGTTGAGATCGAGCCAGGGAAGATTGCGATGCACCCGGAAGGAGGGAAATACATCCGGATCATCGTGGCGGATTCCGGAACAGGCATTCCACGCGAGATGCTTCCCCGTATTTTCGATCCGTTCTTCACGACGAAACAGAAGGGACATGGTCTCGGACTGGCGACAGCCCATTCGATCGTCATCCACCATCACGGCTGGATCGAGGTCGAGTCGATGCCGGGGCGGGGGAGCTCTTTCACGATCTATCTCCCCGCGAGTGGTCACCAGGAAAAGATTTCAGACATGCCGATCCTCCGGAACGAGGTGGCCGTCGAGGGCAGGGTTCTTTTCCTTGACGACGAGGAGTTTCTGCATGCCATCGCAGAAAAGATGTTCTCGTCGTTCGGCCTTGCATTCACGGGGGTGAGGGATGGAAAGGAAGCCGTCGTCGCCTTCCGGGAGGCGGTCGAGCTTGGCAGACCATTCGACCTGGTCATTCTCGATTTGACGATTTCGGGTGGGGCGGGAGGTCGAGAAATCATTCAGGAACTCCGCGAAATAAGGGCTGACGCGATATTCATCGCATCGAGCGGATATTCCGTCGATCCGATCATGGCCGACCCGCCGGCTTTCGGATTCGATGGAGTACTGCCAAAACCCTACTCTCTCGATGACGTGAGGGCGCTGCTAGCACGATTTCTGCCGAAGCGAGCCTGAAAGAACGACCACAAGTCAGGCCTCGGCAAGCTCGGGGCGACCGGGTGGATTTCAGCAGGACTCACCAGGGTCTCGAGCGGGAACCGGTATACGTCCTGATGCCCTCGGCTAGAGCTTCGGCGAGCAGTCGGCGTGAGTCGGTCGCGGTCAGGAAGATGACGTCGGCCGGATTGTCGAGATACCCGAGTTCGACGGTCACGATCGGAACGCGGCTGAAGATAGAGCCTGTAAGGGCTCCCTGGCGGGAACCGATGGCGGTCTGGCGATCGGTTCTCAGGGGGTTCACCCTGTAGAGCCCTTCAAGACGCTTTTCGAGGACATTCTGCAGATGTGCGGCCAGATGTGCGCTTGCAGAGCAGACCTCAGCTGGCGGCCCTTCGTCTGTGCCGATTTTTCCAGGGCCGGAAGGATAATACATGGTAAGCCCGCTGCCTCGGCCGCTGTCGCAATGAATGCGCAGCATGAGGGACGCGGAGGCTTCGTTGGCGATCTCGGCCCGGCGGCGGTTGGTGACCAGGTTCTCAACGGATTTCCTGGTGAGAATTGTCTGGGATGTGGAGTTCCGGGACAAGGCGTCATGCAATGCGGTGGAAAACTCCCAGTTGAGGTCCACCTCCCTGATCCCTTGTGGTGTTCGAGCCCCGAGCCCATTTTCAGATGGATGCCCAGGGTCAATCACAACTCCAACGGGAATCCCCTCGGAAAAGAGGATCGATGAACAAATAAGTGATAATGCTAATATAAATTTGATCAGATTAACAATATTCATGATTTCTGAGGTGTTTCAAAGAGCAAAAGGTGTAGCACTCCAGTTGACGAGCCGGGATAGCATAAAAGTAGAAAAACAGATAGGAATTGGTGTATATAATGATAATTAGGCGCTTTTTTTGGTTATGTTATCAATTATACGAACAGATGCGTGGCCGTCACCATAGGGATTTGGGCTTTTAATCATATTTTGATAATAAAAAGAGTCTGTCAGAAGCTTTTTTGCTTCTCCAAAGATTTTTTCCGTATCTGTTCCTACGAGAGTCAGGCATCCGCTTTCGAGTCCTTCCGGGCGCTCGGTGTGATCGCGCAGTACCAAGACCGGTTTTTTCAGCGTCGGAGCTTCTTCCTGTACGCCCCCTGAATCGGAGAGAATGAATGTGGCAGCCGACATGGCGTGAATGAAATCGAGATATCCGAGCGGCGCAAGAAGATGGATTCGGGGGTGATTGCCCAGCTGTCGGGCGACTTCCGCCCTGACGTTCGGGTTCGGATGCACGGGGAAGATGAATCTGACGTCCGGGAACTCGTCCGCAATCTGAAGAAATGCCTGAAAG
>JAKJFL010000194.1:0-6309 GCA_022704935.1 Candidatus Rifleibacteriota bacterium | reverse complement strand
CGAAGCGAACTCCGCCAGGGATTCCTTCGTTTTCGGATAGTAGTTTTCGTTCAGGACTTCCCAGGTGTTGTCCGCAAGCCCCTGGTAATCCTTGATGATCGTCTTCATGGGAACGAACTTGCACTCCTCGACGAGCCCCAGCGCCAGTCGCATCGCCTTCGAGTAGTTGTTCACCTTCACGGTGGACTTCGACCCATATTGAATCGTTGATAGGACCGGCAGAAGCGCCGCAGCCAGGATGAACGCGGCGATCATGATCTCGATGAAGGTCACTCCACGAGCCCATGCGGGAAACCGTTTCATTGGATCCTCCAGGCTTCCCAGCCGGGGGTGAGCGTCACCTGATACCGCTCGGGATCGTATTTTCCCTGTTTCGGGTGGATCGAGTTCAGCGTTGATCTCGTCTTGTAGCCGACGTAGGTGATATTCACGGCGCCCTGCGCCGAAGCCTTGTTGAAGGTATTCGTAATCCAGTTGCCCCTTATCTCAAGGCGTTTGTCAGGGAAGATCGCCAGTCCCTTGTCGGTGTAGAGGGAGCCTTCGAACCGGACGGGATCGCTCGGCGCTCCCTCGTCGAGAATTACGCCGCCGCGCCGCGCGATCAGGCTGAAGACCGTTCGGGGCGTACCGGCCACTGTTTCCTGGTCATCGGTATACGGATCCTCGATGTTTCCGTGAAGCGTAACATTGCCACCAGAGACGATCGAGCCACGACCGTAGACGTTGAACGTCGCGGAGCCGGGCGGCGGGAGCGTCAAGTTGTCTGCAACGAAGGTGATGCCGTTGAGGCGATAGCATTCCTTCCCGTTGATCGTGATCATCCTGTTCGGCAGGTCGGCGATGAAATCCCGCTCGGTCGCGTAGTAATACGTCGCCTTCTTCGCATACTGCTCGACGGAATACAGGTTCGGCGGGGAGTTCTCGAGCTGTGACGGATCGTAGATCGTGACCGCGCCGTCCGGTTCCTTGCTCGCATTCTCGGTCGCTTTCATCGGATAAAAACTGTATTCGTATTTTTCACAGACATCGTGGGTATGAACGAGCGGAATGGGAACCGGCGGGAGGTTGATGACCCCCGTGATCGGGATCTGCTTCCCGACCGGGAAGGGCCCCATCGGGTATCCCATGATCGTGAAATGCCACTGTTCGAACCGTTTCAGCACGCACCCTTCGATCTCGCGGGTCATGGTCGGATAGAGTGCGCCGGGGCCGAACAGATGCGTCACGGTCGAGCCGAACGCCGGCATGGGAACAGGAAGACCGACTCCCATGAACGAGAGCGGTCCGCCGCTGTGTGGCCAGTCCCATTTTTCGAACGGGTCCAGCGAGCCGAGAGGGCCTGGAAGCGGAACCAGATGCAGGGCCGGCTCGAATACCGTGCAACCGTTGACTTTGGGAATGATGTTGAACATGCCCGCGACCTTGCTCGCGATGTTCTTGAGCGTGCTCGACTTGCCCGTTCCTTCCGGGGGTGCGGGAGGATTCGGATTGATGGCCTTGATCACATTCGTCTTCACGGAGTTGTATCCAGCTTCGACACCGTTGAGGGCATTGTCGATCCCGGCCTTCAGGCCCTTGACCTCGGTCGGAACGGGTGTCGACGTCTGTTTGTGCGGTTCGCGGCTGTAGATCGAAAACTCCTTCTGCGGCATCGAGACCTTGACGTCGGTGATGAGGAGGATTTCCGACACCCGGGCGAAATTGAAAACATCGCCGTTCATCGGGTTCCCGTAAAATGAGACGTTGCACAGGGTCGGCTTCGTGCCGTTCACGCGGATCAACCCGGGGAACGCGTAGTATTCGCCCGCTTCCTTGGCCAGGAGCCCCTTCATGTTCGGAAAATTCTGGACCGTCAGCGGGCCGCCGGCATCGTTGAACACTATCTTGTCGTCGTTCAGGTTCGAGATGAAGAAGCTGTAGCACGGTGCCACCGGCTCGATGTCTGCGCACTTGAACTCCTTGGTGGCGAGAACGTGCTTCGTCGTGGTTTTCGAATCCCCGTAGGTGATCGAGGCTTCGGCGTCGATCGTGAGATACCCGTATTTTTCAACGCACTGGCTTTCTGAAAACGCCGGAACAGCCGCGCCGCCAAGTTTTGCGACGAGTTCGGGAAACGTTCCGGCCGCCAGATGAATTTCGTAGGGATACAGATCGTCAGGCAGGATCTTCTTCAGCAGCCCGTCGAAGGTGACAAAGCCCTTGATCTGGTTGGACCAGCTGTCGGGGAAGACTTTCAACATCACGTCGATAAGATCGATGTTCAGAAACGGCAGACCGAGGTTGATATTGAGCGCCAGCCATCTCGCGCTTTCCGGGAGGGAGAGGGTGAGAGCGGTGTATCCCTTGTTGTCGAGGAAATCCATCAACCCGGAATGAACGGCATACTCGCAGTCGACGCCGGGAACCTTGTATTTGTCGGCCCCAGACTCGGGACCGGGAGCGATTTTCAGCGCCTTGTCGAGCTTGAGGGTGATCTTGACGTCATACGGAGTCCCCGTTTTCCCGACCATGAACTCGACCATTTCATCGAGCTCTTTCGTATCGGGAGTCTGCAGCTGATCCTTCCCGAGAATCACCGGCTCGCCGACCGCCGAGGTGTCGAGGGGAAGATCGTTGCCGAGAACGTTGCCGAGACCGTCATAGGAACCGCCTTTCGTCTGCATCGGGAGCCGGAGACGGTTGGCAAGCGACGTCGGGTCCTTCATCTTTTCGGGATCGTTCAGATCTTTGGCGAGAATCGACATCGCGCGCTCGAGAGCCGCTTCGGCTAGGCACTGCGCATGGATCGCCCGGTGCGACCGCTCGGTCAGGTAGGTTTCCTCGACGGTATCGCGCATGAAAAACGTCGCGACGGTGAAGATGACGGCAAGGATCCCGATGATGATCAGGAAGACGTTGCCTCGGTTTTTCATGACTCCCCTCCGTTGCTGATTCCCGGAAAGCTCGACGGTGACCCCATCATCGTGCCGGATGCGGCGCCGAGAGCAGGTTCAGATTCGACAGGATGTTCGAGGTCTGGTCCATGAGCTGGCCTGAGCTGACCGGCATTCCCGGACGCCCTGTGTAGTCCTGGAGATACTGTTTGACAGCCGGGTCCTGGGAATATTTCGCGATGAGGTCCGGCGACTTGCGGACGAATTCCATACACCCTCTCATATATTGAGCAACATTTTTCATTTCGGGAATCCGCTGCATGATCTCGAGCAGACGCGCGAACTCTTTCTCCTCGAGATCTTTCATCCCGGTTGCCTGGTAATGTCTACACAACCGATGGGATGCGGCCAGATAAAGGAAGGGGTTGTCCGTTTTCTCTTCGAGAATCCCCTGGAGGATTTTTACCGCTTCGCTCGGATTTCCCTGCTCGAAAAGAAAACCGGCCCGCCGCACACGCGGGTCATACTGTGCCTGGAGATATTCCCTCGTCGTCGGGGGATACCCTTCGAACATCCGGGCAGGCGGCGGTGCACTTGTCACTCTTTGAACAACGTCGTTCCACTGCTTGTCGATCTTCGGAGGAGCGCTCACGGCGGCGGCAGCCTGCTTCCCTCCGCCTGATTTCTGGATGAAGGAAAAGCCTCCGCGCCCGCTTGCAAGGCGTTCCTTCACGCTGCCCGACGAAAAGCCGCCCTTCGGCCCACGCGACTGATACACCAGAAAAATCACGGGAATAATCAGCAGAATCAGACCGATCGCCAGCACCCGCACATCGCTCGGGTCGATTTTTTCGAGCGGATTTTTCTTCTCGTCGTTGTTCATTTCTCTCTCACTGTTCGCCCCGCGCCTCTCCTAAGGATATGGTATGGCATGCGTTGTATTCATAGTAACATTCTTATCTTTTCCCGCAAGTGATATTTGTTACGAATTTCCCTCCGAATGTTTCCCGATACTCTGAATGGCAAAACCCAATTTTCCCGTTTTCGTTCGTGCCGAGCCTGTCAAAGCACGAAACATATCTCGCCCTTTCGAGAACTCACGGCGAACGGTTGGGTAACATTCCGCATGACTCAATACGAGACGATCAAACCAGCCGAAGGGTTCATTCGCATCGCTTTGTGATTTCATGAGAAAAACGGCGCATTTATTCGATTTACGCCAATAATCATTTCAAATTCGATTTTTTCAGCAATCCTCGGGATTTTCATCTGAGCGAGGTGTACCGTATTAATACGACCTGTTAGCACTCGGCGTTGGCGAGTGCTAACAACAAGAAAACCACGCACATCCGGAGGAACCCATGAACATCCAACCCCTCGGCAATCGAGTTCTGATCGAACTCCTCGAGAAGGAAACGAAGACCAAGGGCGGCGTTTTCCTGCCCGAGACCGCGTCCAAGGAACGCCCGATGCGCGGCAAGGTCGTCGCCGTCGGCGCCGGCGCCCACAATAAGAAGGGCACGCTCGTTCCCATGCAGGTCAAGGTCGGTTCCAGCGTCGTCTACTCGCAGTATGCGGGCGACGAGATCGAGATCGAAGGCAAGAAGCACCTGCTGATCAAGGAAGACGAGATCCTGGCCATCGAATAACTCCCGGTAATTCCCGGCCGCTTCATGCGGCCGACATCACGCACTCAAAGGAGACACAGAACATGGCAGCAAAACAGTTGCGGTATGGCGAGGAAGCCCGCCGTTCCCTGGAGAAGGGCGTCGACACCGTCGCCAACGCCGTCCGCTCGACCCTCGGCCCCAAGGGGTGTTACGCGGTCATCAACAAGAGCTACGGCAGCCCCACCATCACCAATGACGGCGTCATGATCGCGAAGGAAATCGAGGTCGCCGACCGGTTCGAGAACATGGGCGTGCAGCTCGTGCGCGAAGTCGCCAGCAAGACCAACGACATCGCCGGTGACGGCACCACCACCGCCACGGTTCTGGCCCAGGCCATCGTGCACGAAGGCTTCAAGAACACCGCCGCCGGCGCCACCCCGATTTATCTCAAGCGCGGCATCGAGCTCGGCGTGAAGGCCATCGTCGACGAGCTGAAGAAGCTCTCCCGCAAGGTCGATGACAACAAGGACAGCGTCGCCCAGGTCGCCACGATCTCGGCCCGCGATCCCGAAATCGGCAAGGTCATCGCCGAGGCGATGGACAAGGTCGGCAAAGACGGCGTCATCACCGTCGAGGAAGCCAAGAGCTTCGACACCACCCTCGAGTTCGTCGATGGCATGGAGTTCGACAAGGGCTACGTGAGCCCCTACATGGTCACCGACGCCGAGCGCATGGAAGCCGTGCTCGAGAACCCCTACATTCTCGTCACCGAGAACAAGATCAACAACATCAAGGACATCCTTCCCGTCCTCGAGAAGATCGTCCAGACCAAGCGCAGCCTGCTGATCATCGCCGAAGACGTCGAGGGCGAAGCTCTCGCCACCCTCGTCGTGAACAAGCTCCGCGGCACCTTCAACTGCGTCGCCATCAAGGCCCCCGCGTTCGGCGACCGCCGCAAGGCCATGCTCGAAGATATCGCGATCCTCACCAGCGCGAAGAAGATCAGCGAAGATCTGGGCATGAAGCTCGAGCACACCACGATCGAGCACCTCGGCACCGCCAAGAAGATCATCGTCAGCAAGGAAAAGACGACGATCATCGAGGGAAGCGGCAAGCCGGCCGAGATCAAGGCCCGCATCTCCCAGATCCGCGCCGAGATCGAGCACAGCACCAGCAGCTACGATAAAGAGAAGCTCCAGGAGCGCCTGGCCAAGCTGAGCGGCGGCGTCGCCGTCATCAAGGTCGGGGCCGCGACCGAGACCGAGATGAAAGAGCGCAAGACCCGCGTCGAAGACGCTCTCTCCGCGACCCGCGCGGCCGTCGAGGAAGGCGTCGTCGCCGGCGGCGGCGTTGCGTACCTGAACGCTCTCAAGGCCCTCGAGACCGTCAAGGCTGAAGGCGAGACCAAGGTCGGCGTCGAGATCGTCCGCAAGGCTCTCTACGAGCCGATCCGGTTCATCCTTTCGAACGCCGGTCTCGAAGCCTCCGTCATCATCGACAAGATCCGCAACCACAAGGGCGACGGCTACGGCTTCGACGTCGTGAAGAACGACTACGCCGACATGTTCAAGAACGGCGTCATCGATCCGGCCAAGGTCACCCGCTCGGCCCTGCAGAACGCCGCCTCGATCGCTTCGATCCTGCTCACCACCGAAGTGCTCGTCGGCGAACTGCCCGAAACCAGCAAGCCGGCCCCTGCAATGGGCGGCATGGGTGGAATGGGCGGTATGGGCGGCATGGGTGGAATGGGCGGCATGGGCGGCATGGGGATGATGTAATCCCCGAAAAACGACGACCCACAGAGTCACGGAGACACCGAGGAAAAG
>JAKJFL010000193.1:0-6319 GCA_022704935.1 Candidatus Rifleibacteriota bacterium | reverse complement strand
CTTCGGCGTGCGCACCTCGCCTTCTGACCGGACAAGGTATTTGAAATTGCCCTCGGTGATGTTGCCGACCGAGGTGTTCTGGTTGTCGTTCGCGACGGCCCCGATCACGTCGTTGATCGTGAGCTTGAACGCCTTCAGCCGGTCGGGATCGATCTTGATGCGGATCTCGCGCTCGAGGCCGCCGAGAACCTCGACGTTCGCGACGCCGCCGATGCGTTCGAACGCAGGCTTGATCTCCTTGTCCGCGATCCGGCGCAGCGTCTTCAGATCGAGCTCGCCGCCCATCGACACGTTCAGCACGGGCTGGGCGTTGATATCTAGTTTCGCGACCGTCACCTGTTCGATGTCGCGTGGCAGTTTGCGTTTCGCGATATCGACCTTCTCGCGCAGGTCGACTGCGGCCAGGTCGATGTCGGTTCCCCAGTTGAACTCGATCATGATCCACGAGTAGCCCTCGAACGAGTAGGACGTGACACGCTTGATGTTCTCGACCGTGTTCACTTCCTCTTCGATCTTGCGGGTGACGATGTTTTCCATCTGCGCCGGATCGACGCCAGGATACGGCGTCTGGATGAAGGCGAGCGGGAAATCGATGTTCGGGAACAGATCGACGCTGAGGCCGTAGAGCGCCCCCAAGCCGAGAAGCATGGCGCAGACCATGACCATGCTAACCGTGATCGGGCGCTCAACCGAGATTCGCGGCAGATCCATGACGGGCCCCCGTTTCTGTCAGCGGCCAGCCGTCGGCGCCGGGCCAACGACGGGTTCTGCGGCTTCGGGGCCGGCTGATATCTTGATTTCAGCTCCATCGGACAGGTTGTCGGCACCGACCGTCACGATCGTATCGCCCGACCGGATCTCGCGGACGGCGCATCGTTCCTTGTCACGGGCGAGCACGGTCACGGGAACCCTGCGGGCCCTGTTCCCCTCGATGGTATAGACGACCGGGGCATCCGTAGGCCCGCTCAAGGCCGTGATCGGAATCAGCGGCACTTCCGGGAATTCCTTCAGCACGATGTTTCCGGTGATAAACATATTCGGCTTCAGCTTCAAATCAGCATTGTCAACGAGGATGCGGACGAGAAACGAGCGCGACTCGTCGCCGTAGAGATCGACGAACGCGACCGTGCCGGCATGGCTCGAGTTCACGGCCGCCTTCTGCCCGATCGCGATTTTGTTGATCTGGTTCTCGGGAATGCGGGCATCGATATAGACCCGGCCGATGTCCACGACCTTGCCCAGGACCATGCCCGGCGTGACGCTCTGGTTGAGAAACACGTTGCGGCTCGTGAAAAAGCCGCTGATGGGTGCCCGGATCGTCGCCCGCTCGAGGTTGAGCCGGTCGAGATCGAGCGCCGACTTTTGGCTCTGGACCGCGATCTCCGCCTTCGACGCCTCGGCCTCGGCCTCGTCGAACGCCTTTTCATTGAGCACCTTTTTTTTCATCAGGATGGATCGGCGATCGAAGTCTTTCTTCTTTTCCTTCAGTTCGGCTTCGGCCCGCTTCAGGCCGGCCTCGGACATGCGGACAGCGAGGGAAAGACGCTCGGCATCGAGCAGGATGACCGGGACGCCTGCCTTGACTGCCTGGCCGTTCTCGGCAAGGATCTTCGCGACCCGCCCCGTGACGTCCGGGGTCACCCACGACTCCTCGAATGGTTTCACCTGGCCGGAGAACGTGATGCTTTCGGTAATGGAGCCGGTATTCACCAGGCTGGTCGCGACCGTCACCGGCATCTGCGCATGCGCCGGAAGGAGTCCCAGAAATAGTATAGATATAATTATATATTTAGTATTCATCGTTTACTCCATACGCGAAGTGCCGTCGTGCCGTTCAAGCAACGAGACAAGGTCGTTCAGGCCGCGAATCACGCCAGGAAAACCTTCATCGAAGCGGATTCCCGTCCAGGCGCGTTCGAGGGCGCTCCGGAATGCCTCCCCTCTTCGTCCCGTGTCGGGCGTCGGAAGAGCGGAAGCGGCATCGTCAAGGTCGATTCCCTCAGGAAGTTCGAGAATCCGGCCGGCCCAAGCCCCCCGGTCGAGCCCCTTCTGGAGGTCGAGCTCATGCGAAAGCTCGTACAGCGCCGCGAGCCTGACCCGCTCGTCCCGATGGATTCGGACCGAGTTTTGGGCGGCTTCGCTCATGGTGATCTGCGCATCGATCAGTTCAACGATCGTGGCATCACCGAGCTGATACCGGGTCATGACCATTCGCATGTTCTCCCGGCTCTGTTCGAGGGCTTTCATGGCAAAATCGAGCTTCGGGGCCATCTCGCCGTATTCGGTCATCGCCTGCAGCAAAGCGGTCTGCTTTGCTCCTGTGATGTCGGCAAGGGCGAGATCAGCCCGGTCGACGGCCTTCGCCGCTCGTCTTGACTCGTTCTTCAGGTCTCCGCTGTCGAACACGGGGAAATCGACCGCCACCTGTACCGAGTATTCGCGGGCGATGTTGACCGTTCCGACGCTGGAGTTCGTGAAATTGTATGCTCCGCCGACGGATATCGTTGGCTTCTCAGCGAGGCCGGCAGCCGATCTGAGGCGACGATACAGGTCGGCATCGCGCCGCGCCAGCTCGAGATCGGGGTCTGAGGTCATCATCGCCTGTTCGAACAGCGACAGCGATGGGCTCGCGAGCGGGAAGACGATACTGGGCGGCAGGTCGACCGTGAGCGAGCCGGGAGGACAGTCCAGCAGATAGGCCAGTTCGAGCCTATATCGCTCCTGCTGCGCCTTCCGGCTGGTCAGCGACGAGCCGATGTTCGCCCGCTGGGTTTCGATACGCAGAATGTCGTTCGGAAGGGCGAGACCGACCTCCTGGTTGATACGCGCGACCTCGAGCAGCTTGCCGAGCAGGAAAAGGTTTATCTCGTCGACCTGCGCAAGTTGTTGCTCCTCGAGCAGATCGAAGAATAGCGTCACGATCCTGCCGCGGAGCATGGATGCGGCCCGTTCGACATCGATGCGCCGAAGCCGGGTCCGCAGTTCGGCGATCTCCTTCTGGATGGCAGGCATTTTTCCGAGGCCGGGGTATGCCTGGGCCGCCTGGAGCGACATCAGGTTCGCGTGATACTGGGCTCCGAAAAACGCGCTGGGGGTCGAGTCGACGTATACCTGCCTCTGATGCGTGATCCGCCCGGTGAAATTCGGAACCAGGAGATTGTCGGCGTGTTTCTCATCGAACGCCTGCTCTTCAGCCGCCAGGCGGGAAATGCGAAGGCCGAGGTTCCGGCGCGAAGCATCTCCGAGGAGCCCCGCAAGGTCGAGCGCTCTGAGCGTCTGCCCGGCCGCAAGGAGGATGAATAGGCAAACAACATCCCGGAACATTCGTTTCATATATTTTTGTCGATACATCACCCGTTTTCTCCTCACACCTGACGTCGCGAACGTCCTGGAACATTCCGGAGGCGACAAGATACGTAACCACCGGTGAATTGTCAATCAAACCCCTGAATCACGCAACTCGTTTCGTCCATTTTTCGCCGGCTTCAGACGGGAAACTCCCGACCATTCGGCCGGGAGTTCCATATTTTAAATACTATTTGAACTCGAGAGAACCATCGTCAGAAGTATTTTGAATCGTTTTTCAACCCAAGGCAAATCAGGCTGACTCGAAGGCACAAGTATCGTTTCCCTTGCTTTCATCGCATGCGGGTTTCGGTCGATCCTCTGACCGCTGGCATCCCAAGAGCGGGAAATCGTCAGCCTGCTTGATTCATCGAGCCCCTTGCTCCCAATCTCGTCTCGAATGCACTGGGATAATCAAAAATAGGAGAAAAAAATCGGCCAAAAGCGGAGAGAGTCGAATTTCAGGCAGCAGGCATTTCTTCCTTCCTGGCCACAGCGATCAAGGAAAGGCCATTCCACGGAAGGAAGTGATCAATCCGCCGGAATAACCAGACCAAGTGGTCGTAGATCTTCATGGGCAACTTTCCGATGGCGATCGTCTTCAGAATCTTGCCATTGAGTATCCAGCCCAGGACGCCGGGTTTATTGAAATCGAACAACTCTTCGACCACGAAACCGGTGAGACCTAGTTTTTCCCTGAGGTCGTCCCGAGTATAACGGCGGAAATGTTTTACCACCTCGTCGAGAGTGCCGAAGATCTGCGGTCCTTGCGGTACCAGAAGAATCAGCTTTCCACCGGGAACGAGGGTATCCCACATACGACGCAAGGCTGCCACATCGTTTTCAATGTGCTCCAGAACATTCAGACAGATCACGGTATCCTGGGTTCCGGACAGGGCAACAAAATCTTTAGGTTCATTCAGATCGAGTTTCATGACTCGTGCCTGTTCCATGTATCCGAACCGCGAATATAAGGTCTCCAGATAATGCGGCTCCAGTTCGCTGGCAATATACTCGTCTCGAGGGAGGAATCGACCGGTCATATTGCCAATGCCGGCGCCGATCTCCAGTATCCGTCTGCCGAGAAACGGCCGGATGACATCGGCCATCCACCGATTGAACCGTGGAGCCAAGCTGATCTGGTGCAGGACATTTCCGTCGGAATTTTTGTAGCAGTCGTCAATGAGCCAATATTTGAGGATGTAGCAGAGAGCCCACATCCCGTCCCTCCATGTGATCTTCTTTCCTTCGTCGTAGGTTCGGCCACGGTAGGAGATGGGCACCTCGTAAATTCGGAAGTTTCGCTTCGCCACCTTGGCTGTCAGTTCCGGCTCCAGGCCGAACCCCGTGGAACTGATGGGAATACTCTTGAGCAGCGGCGCTCGAAACATTTTATAGCAGGTCTCCATATCCGTGAGCGTCAGATCGGTGAGCATGTTCGAAAGATTGGTCAGGAACCAGTTCATTGTCGAGTGCCAAAAATACAGGACCCTTCGGTGATCAGCCACAAGAAATCGCAAACCGAACACCACGTCAGCATCTCCCATGCAGATAGGCCTGATCAGTCGCGAAAATTCCTCCGGATCGTATTCCAAGTCTGCATCCTGGAATACGATCACCTCACCATCGGCGTAGTTGATCCCTGTTTTGATTGCCCCCGACTTTCCTTGATTCTTTTCGTGGAATACAACACAGATCTTGGGATATCTCGTATGTCTTCATATCATCTCCTGATACCCTTCAAACCGGGAAATAGTAGCCAATGCTCCCAGACCAGCCAATGAAAAGACCATCCCGGACGGGAGCAATGATTCTACCGGCCAGCTCCAGGCAAGCTTTCGGACGCGATGGGGTAGATGACGTAGGAAGGGTTCTGGAAGGCAGGCGTCAGGCCGGCGAAGGTGGTGCTCGCGAAATCCTGGCGCCTCGGTTCCATTCGAGCATCCGTGCTGCCCGTGTCAGATTCCAGGAAGCTGCGCTGGACCACCAGCCACTCGACACCGTCCGAAGCCAGTTGCCCGCGAAAAGTCGGCGGGTCGCTCAGCCGGCTCCGGGCATCGTATTCGCGAACGCGCATGCGGCGAGACAGTGGATGGTAGAAATACAATGTGTATCCCCAGTTAACCAGCCCGATTGTTGAACCGGGAGGCAGGAAATCCCGCGCCTGAATGGTCTCGTCAAGCACCTTCTGCGCTTCCTGCACGACAGGCAGCTGAGTCTGCAGGGTAGCCATCTTCCACCACACCGTGCAATGCCCGGCTACCACCGTTAATCCTGATACAATGACGAAGCCGGTAAGAACCCAAGCCAATCTCCCGGGAAAACCGGACATCGGCGCCAAGCGACACCCTTCTGCTACGAGAATTATTAATGGAAGAATGAAGAAACGTGCCGAGCCTCCATCGTGGAAAACCCACTGCCATCTTACCAACCCGACCATGGGAAACAGGAGGATCAGAGCGATGAACAGCCCATACCAGTCGACTTTTGACCCCAGTCGCCGAAGTCCTCCGGAGACAGCGATCAGCCAGGCTGCGGGAATCACCAGGAACAGCGCCCCGGTGGTGGTGAAATACGCCCGCCGCGCCCATGAGAATTTCATCATTGCTGGAGTGTTCGGGTCGGCTCCGACAGTTCGGAAGAGTGGTTCGAACAGGGAGCGGGCGGTTTCCTCCGACAGGGGTAATGGCAGATCGATCACCCGATAGAGAAGGCGCCATATATTTGTATATGTATATTGGAAACTGAATGGATGTGGATCCTGAATCGTGGCCAGCAAGTGGGAGGGCCCGTGTATGTTCCCGACTTGGGACCAGACGTAAGCGTAGTGAGCCAGGTTCCAGGAGAGGGTCAGCAAGGCAGTCAGGATCGAGATCGTCAGTCCTGTCTGCCATCCGTTGCGTCTAATCAGCACCCATACCCCTGGCAGCAAAACGAACGGCATCAGAATCCAACCAAATGACTTCACCCCCCC
>JAKJFL010000192.1:0-6335 GCA_022704935.1 Candidatus Rifleibacteriota bacterium | reverse complement strand
GCACTCTTCCGATTACTCCGACGTCGTGGTGCTGAAACTGCGGCTTCCCCGCATCATCATGGTCCTGCTGGTCGGAGCCACGCTGGGCATGACCGGCTGCGTCTCCCAAGGGCTGTTCCGGAACCCTCTCGTGAGCCCGTTCATTCTCGGCATTTCCGCCGGAGCCTCGTTCGGCGCGGCGTTTGCGATCGTCTTCCTTTCCCGCGTCCCCTTTTCCCTCGATGTGATGGCCGCCCTGGGCGGGTTTCTGGCGGTCTTCGCGGCCTACATGGTCGCGCGCAGGCCGGGCGGGGCCGTGCCGAGGCTGGCGCTGGTGCTGAGCGGCATCATCGTCTCCTCGTTCTTTTCCGCCCTCGTCGGGATTCTGCAATACATCGCCGATGCCGAGACCCAGCTTCCGGCCATCACCTTCTGGATGATGGGCGGCTTCGGCACCATCGGCTGGGAAAGCCTGTTCCCGGCAATCTACGTCATCCCGGCGAGCCTGGGGCTGCTATTGCTGTTTTCGTGGCAACTGAACGTCCTTTCGATGGGCGACCGCGAGGCCATGTCGCTCGGCATGAACGTCGAACACTGGAAAATACTGTTCGTCTTCCTGGTCGTCACGGCCGTCGGCAGCTCGGTTTCGCGCTCGGGCATCATCGGCTGGGTCGGCCTGATCGTTCCGCATATCGCGCGCGGCATCGTCGGGCCGGACCACCGTCACTCGCTTCCCGTCGCCGGGCTTCTAGGCGCCATGCTGCTTCTTATCGCCGACGATCTCGCGCGCACGGTCACGACCGGCGAGATTCCGATCGGCATCATCACCGCTCTGATCGGCACGCCGTTTTTCATCTTCATCATGAGGCGTCGGGAGAAAGAATTATGGAATTGAACGCGCATCCGGCCGTCGTCATCGAAGATCTCCGGTTTTCCTACGACCGCTCCCCGGTTCTAGACTCTATTTCTTTCAATATACATTACGGCGAGCGCGTCGCCGTGCTCGGGCCGAACGGTGCCGGCAAATCGACGCTGTTCCATATCCTGTCCGGCCTCCTCCCCGGCTATACCGGCTCGGTCCGCCTCGGCGGCCGGGAGGTGAAAGAGCTTCACAGATGCGAGATCGCACGGCAGCTGGCGCTCGTTCCCCAGCGCCACGAGCCGGTTTTCCCCTATCTCACCCGGGAGTTCATCCTGATGGGGCGCCACCCGCATCTGAGCCTGTTCTCCAGGCCGGGTGCCGACGACATGGCACGGGTGGAAACCGCCGCCGAGGAGATCGGCATCACGCATCTCCTCGACCGGCCCTACAACAATCTTTCCGGCGGCGAACTCCAACTGGTCCTTCTGGCCAGGGCGCTGACCCAGGATTCTCCCGTCCTCATGCTGGACGAACCGAACTCCCATCTCGATTTCCGCAACCGGTTCCGGGTGCTCGATCTCGTCTGCTGCCTGTCGATCCAGAAGAAGCTCACGGTGCTGATGACGCTGCACGATCCGAACGACGTGATGCAGTTCGCCGACCGGGTTCTCGTCATCGGCAACGGTACGATTCTGGCGGACGGGACACCGGAGAGCACGCTCACCCCAGATCTATTGCAATGCGTATATGACGTGCCCGTCACCACGCTTCAAACGACGGAAGGCACCGTCCTGTTCAGACCATCGAGGAGTGATTCGCACCATGAAGCCTGCGCTCTCGTTTCCAACCATTGACTGGGAAGCCATCTACAATCATCCCTGGCAGCAGAATACCAACACGCCTGCGGAAAAGAATCAGCGGGAGTTCTGGAACGGCAGATCGGGCGATTTCGCCCGCAAAGCCCATCACCCCGATCAGCGGCGTCTCGCCGAGAGCCTGCTCGACCGGTTTTCCTGGCAGCCGAACGAGCGCGTTCTCGACGTGGGGGCAGGCCCCGGCACGTTCGCCATTCCGCTGTCACGCCGGGTCGCCCACGTCACGGCGTTCGATCTTTCCGGTTCGATGCTCGAAGAGCTACACCGCCAGGCCGTCGAAGAAGGAAAGCAGAACATCGACACCCGCGTGGGGCGGTGGCTGTCGGACGATCTCGGAAACGTTACCGGATATGACACCGTGATCTGCTTCAACGCCCTTGGCGTTGCAGCGTTGCGCGAAGACGGCATCTGCGATATGGGAACGGCGATCGACCGGCTGCGCGATTCGGCCCGGCGCGGCATGGTGCTAGTTCCCCACGCGGATTACCCGGCCGATCCCCCGATGCGGAAGGCGCTCGATCTGCCCGAGACCACGTTTCGGCGCGAACGCATCGCCTACCTGTATCACATCATGATCAGGCACGGCCTTCTGCCCAACCTCGAGATTCTCCCTCGGCCGTTCTTCTGGACGTTCCAGGCCCTCGAAGAAGGCGTCCAGGTGCTCGGGAACCGGCTCGGCATCACCGAAGACCGCGACCGCATGGCGCGACTGGCCGACCATCTGTCGAATCGGCTGATGAAGAGCGACGACGCGTTCATCCTTCAGTATCCGGTTCCGCAGGCGCTCTTCACCTGGGAACGGGACCCGGCCTGACCATGCCCAAAGCGCGCCCGACACCCACGCCCGTGCAGCCGGCCTTTCGTCTGTGCGTTCGCTGTCTATGCCTGCGGAACGGGCGACTGCTGCTGATAAGGCATGTATCGCAGGCCACGGGCCGCGACTTCTGGGCCCTGCCCGGCGGTCTCGTCGAGAAGGGTGAATCGCTCGTCGACGCCGCACAGCGCGAACTGGCGGAAGAAACGGGTCTGCACGGCACGCCGACCAGCATCGCGGCAATACAAGAGTTTCCAGAGAATGCTCTTCTCGAAGTCGTCATCGTGTTTTCGAAGCTGAAAGGCACAGCCCGTCTCGGATATGATCCCGAACAGCCTCCCGATCAACCGAAACGGATGAGAGAGCTGCGCTGGTTTCCGCGAACGGCGCTTCCGCCCGTCAAGCCCGTGTCGCTGATTAAACGCATCGCCGCGGCCGGCAGCGTCGATCGCATCGCGCTGCCACACCTATTGTCGTGCGATTGAGCCGCCGGGGGCGGGTTCAGCAGGCGCTCCCGAGGCGGACGATCCGCGGGGCATCCGTCGGAAATCGCTCGAGGAATTCCGAAAGGCAGGATTCCCTGATGACGGCGAGCGTCGGCTGACGCCCGGCCAGAAGTCGCCGTAAAAGCGGGGCAAATCCCTCTCCCGCAAGTTCGATCGGGCCGACCTCGTCGAGGATCATCGGGCCTTGCCGGGCGGCAAGAACCGCGTCGACGGCCTTCTCCACGAAGCAAAATCCTTCCCGGCGCATCCGGAAGGGGCCGACGGCAAGCCAGGTCTGCCAGCCACCCGGCTCCTCTCCGGCCACCCTCGCCCACGGGCAACTCTCGCCAGTGGAAAGGCACTCCAGGTCATATCCGATCAGTCTTGAATCGACGAACTTCTTCGCGGAAAGGACGCCGTCGCCCCACCGCCAAGTCTGGTACCACCGGCGCAGGAACGTGGTTTTGCCCGAGTCGATCGGGCCAACGAGTAGGGTCAGCAGCGGCCAGGAGCGCTGATCCCGTCCTTCCGGAGGAACCAGCTCCCGCGCGGTTATGACCGTCATGGTCGCCTATCAGTTCCCGTCGATGCCGACCGGGACGCTGGAAGATCTGCCTGTTTCCTCTGGAACTCCTGTCGTTTGAACGCGACTTTCTGGCCGGTGGTGAAGATCTTGCCGTTTTCGGCACCCCGAATGAGACGCTTGGCTCGTTCGCGATCCTTGACGACGAAGCCAGAAAGATCGGCGACCCCATACTCGAAAAGCACCGGGGCAAGCGTCGTCGCCGGGCCCACGATCGTCACTTTTTTCGCCCCTTTCGAGAGTTCCAGAAGCCGAGGCATGGTCTTGTCAACGAGAGCGGCGCTTCTGATGAATACATACTCGCTTTCCGGAAGCAGATACTCCGCCGCCGTGGCCGGGTAATCGTCATCCAGCGGAATCTCGCCCGCGATGATGCGCAGGTCGCACACCGGCTCGAACAGCGTTTCGAGATAGGGAAAATGCCCGACGACGGTCACCTTTTTTCCCCGGACCTCGTTCTGCGACATGATGAACGGGTCGTAGACCCTGTCTTCCACGTGTTTCGAGTCACCGATCGTCACACCTGCCGCTTTTGCCACGTCGGGATTGTTGTAGTAGGCGTTGATCGCGGCAAGACCGATGGAAGCCTCGGGGAAGTTCCACGACCTGATGCAGGCCGCAACCTCTCGCAGCGGGGCTCCTTCGAGGTTCTTCAGCGACAGCGGAGCGCGCCAGGAGTTCGGGAGGAACTCGCCCATTCCAAGGCCGATTCCGCTTCTGACATAGGCGTAGTCGCATCCGCGAACAATTTCCTCGGCCCGCCAGTTTTCGGGAATGCCCTCGATCAGGTCGTCGTATAGTTTCCACATATGGCTATTCTATACCTTCCATTATATGTTTTCCGATGATCTGCCCGTCTCTGAGGCTGTGTCGCAGCCGGTACAGGATTGCATCGAGTTTTTCGATGGTTCCGAGGCATTCTCTTTCATCCCCGGATGTTTCGATGACCCTGCTGATGCCACCGTTTTTGATGACGATCCGCTTCTGCGCGCTCAGCGCCAGCAGGGGGTCGTGGGTTGCGAGAAAGACGATCTTTTCCTTCCTCGCGAGAAGCTCGACGGCGCGCCGTCGGTCGATGCCGGCGTTTTCGATCTCGTCGATCAGGACGATGGGGGAACAGCTCATATATGCGGTATCCGCGATCATGAGGGCCCGCGACTGGCCCCCACTCAGCTGGGTCACCTTCGTTTCACGGGTGAACCGCTCCCCGGCGAGGTTCGTGGCGCACTCGAAGCATTGCGAGACCGTTTTTTCGACATCCTTCGACTGCCTGCTCACGGCATGCATTTCGAGAAATTCGCGAACCGTCAGATCCATGACGAAATTCATGTTCTGCGACAGTTGCGCGACCATCCGCCCGGCTCTGTCGAAGCGCTCATCGTCGGTCAACGTTCTGCCGTCGATCAGGATCTTTCTCCCCGTCGGCGTGTCTCCGTCCGCCAGGCATTCGATATCGGCCAGCAGTCTGCTTTTCCCGGAGCCAGTCGGCCCAACGATGCTGATGATGTCACCGACCGAAACGGTCAACTCCGGAATTTCGGATTCACCGGTTTTCCCGTGGCCACCGACGATCGTGAGGGATCGAACCTCTCCCGCGCCTTCCGTTCCGCCCGCGAACGTTTCGAGAAATCGGCAGAAATCGCGGAGAATCGTTCCCTTGTCGAGGCCGAATTCATCGAACACGTCTGGATTCGCCGTTTCCAGGGCCTGAAGAAGGGTCAACTCCCAGTCGAGGTCGGCAATGCGCAGATTCAGGAAAAAGTCTCTGCAGACCGGATACTCCTCCAGGATGGCGCGCAACGGCATGGTGACCGCCATTTCCATGCTTTTTTCGGGCGTCACAGCTGTCTGAACTCCATTTTTTTCAGGGTTCCCATCTGGTATTCCTCGCCGATCCGCATTTCGCCGGTGCAGTAGGAGCAGACGGCAGCCGGCGTCGTGAACCGCAGTCTGACGTCACGCAGCCCCTCGATCTCTTTCGCGTTCCGGACGTGCTTTTCGAGCATGGTCGCCCCCTGGCCGGTGATGCCGTTCACGAAGATGATGGCCGCGGAGGTGTTCACCTGCCTGACATTGAAGGAGAACACCTCGCGCTCGGCCTGGGAAACGATATCGCCCTTGGTGACGACCACCACGTCGGCCAGCTTCAGCATGGGACCGATTTTCCGGGGGGTGTTCACGCCGGAGAGGTTGTCGATGACGCACACCGCGAGAATGCCTTTCAGGTAGGGCGAACAGCGGTTGCACAGCCCGGCGCTCTCCGTCACCATCAGCCTGAACCCTGATTTCAGCCCCCACTCGACGGCGGCTTCGATATTACCGACGAAATAGTGATCGGGGCAGACCCTCCCCGAGAAGCCCGTCTCGACGCGAATGCCCATCGATTCGTAACGAAGATGATCGAACGACGTCAGGCAATCGAACTTCACGACGCCGATTTCGGACACGGGCACATCCATCGCCTCAATCAGCTTCAGGATGACCGAGGTCTTCCCCGACGAGGGCGGACCCGCCACCGTGATGAGCCTCATGTCTAGCCCTCCTTCGCGTGATGCAAACGTTTTCTCGCGTTCTTCCGCCCGGTAGCCATATTGCTATTGATATACATAATTATATTATCTTCATACATATTCCATCATTATCATATTCGATCAGCACCACAAGACAATCTTTCTGTCACCCACCTCGCGCACCTCGACCGGGATGCCGTAGGTATCGCTCAGCAAGGGAGTCGTCA
>JAKJFL010000191.1:0-6339 GCA_022704935.1 Candidatus Rifleibacteriota bacterium | reverse complement strand
GCTGGCGAAGCTCCTCGAGCGCTGGTCACCCGAGATCCTGTATCTCGACGATTTTCCCGCGGAATCCTGACGGGAAAGTCGCGGTTCAGCCGAGGGTTTCCGAAGGCGGCGGCGTGTCTTCGGCGCCTTTCGAGAGAAGAAGTTCGGCCACTTCTGCATGCCCTTGCACCTTCGCCACATGCAACGGGGTCAGATCGTAGTCCCCGCGCGCGTCGATCTCGGCCCCGCGATCGATGAGAAGGGCGGCCGTCGCCGTGTTCCCGCGGGCCGCAGCTTGGTGAAGCGGCGTCATCCCGTCGTTGGCGCGGGCATTGACATTGGCCCCGCGATCGAGCAGCATCCTCGCGATGTCGGTTTGAGAATGATATGATGCAATATGTAATGCGGTCCCCCAGGTGGACGTGCGAGCGTCCACCTGCGCTCCGCGTTCGAGCAGGAACGTGACGAATTCGCCCTGTCCTTCGCGCGCGGCGTAATGGAGCGGCGTCTCCCCGATGTCGTTGCGGGCATGGATGTCCGTTCCCCGGTCGAGCAGGAGACGGGCCGCCTCGCAACGGCCGAGGGCGGCCGCGAGATGCAGGGCGGTTCCGCCGTTCGGTCCGCGGGTGGCCGGCGCGGCACCCGCATCGAGCAGAAGTTTCGTCATCTCCGGAGATTCCGAGAACAAAGCGAGATGTATGGGTGGGGCCGTCTCGGGCCCGTGAAGATTTGGATCGGCACCGCGGTCGAGAAGGAGCTGCGCCAGATCGGGACGGGCGGTGATGATGGCGATGTGCAGCGGCGGAGCGCCGTCGCTCATCTGAACGTTTGGCCGAGCTCCCGAGTTCAGCAGCAGATCGATCAGATCGGACTGGCCGGTTGCAACAGCAAGATGCAGCGGTGTCGACCCAGGCCAGTTGCTGGAGGTGCTGGGGATGTTCGGATCGGCTTTCCCGGAGAGCAGGGCCCGGATCGTATCACGGTGGCCCATGGTGACGGCGATGTGAAGGGGTGTGAGTCCCCAGACATCGCGCCGGTCGGGATCTGCACCCTGGGCCAGGAGCAAGAGGATCCGCGACGTATTGCCCGCGCGGGCGCACTGGTGGAGCGAATGATAGGGGAGATACCAGACCAGGAAAAGAACGGCGATCAGAAGCGCCAGGGCCGTGGCCGGAACATACATGGGTAGGTCCGAGAGTGACAGACGGACGACGGCGACGGCACCGCATACGGCACCCCCGAGAAGCGCCGCACGCCCGGGCAGTGTTTCGGGAAGATTGATCAAGAAAGGAAACTCCTCATTTCCAGTATATCCCATCTGCTCCCGAGGAAAAATGAGAGTGCCGGGCATTGGGGCCACGCCGGAAATGACGGGCGGGATGAAAGATAACGCACGGCGGCTCAGGAGGCAGGCCCGGCCGAGCCTGACGGAACGAGTTCCAGGACCACGATTTCGGGAGGGCAAAGAAGACGGATCCTTGGCGCGTGTTTCCGTTCGAGGCCGGCGCCGCGGGTCACGAACAGACGCCGTCCGTCGGGAAATTTCGACTCGCCGTCGCAGACCCGGCGCGGCAGTTTACTCGAGGTGACGAGCGGGCCGAACCAGGGAAGCCTGACCTGCCCCCCATGGGTGTGCCCCGCAAGCATCAGGTCGGCCGAAACCTGGCCGAGCGCGTAATCGGGCGAATGCCCGACGACCAGGTGAAATCCTTCAGCGGGCGGGATCTTCAACCGGGTGTCGAACGATTCCTTCATTCCGAGGAGCGTCACGCTGAGCCCGCCTTCGAGTCGAAGCGCCGAGCGGCTCGAAACGGTTTCGACACCCGTTCCGGAAAACATCTCGGTCCAGGGGAGGGTGTCGACGTTCCCCTGGATCGCCAGCACGCCGAGAGGGGCCTTGAACCCTATTTTGAGCAGATACTCGCGCGTGGCGAGCCGGACCTTCTGGCGGACGGTCTCGGACCAGTCATGGGTGTAATCGCCGCCGAGGAGTATGAGATCAGGCTTCTCGGCGAGCAGCGAACGCCAGACCCGGCGCTCGGTGTCACCGAACGCGTCGCTCTGGATATCGCTCATGAAGGCGATGCGTACCTTCGATCGGATCTTGGGTGTGGCGATCTGTAGCCGCCGCACCGTCAGCTGGCCGGGCTCGACGACGAACCCCTGCCAGGCGACGGCCCAAAGAATTCCCGCAAGCAGGGCGGCAGTGAATGCGCGCGACCATTCGCGCCCGCACAACAGAAACACTCCCGACACGGCGAGGGTCGCAGGAAGATAGCCGAACGCCAGCCAGGCCATATCCCGCATGAAGTGGAAGGAGTTCTGGGCAGTGTAGGATGACGCGGCAGCACATCCGGTTATAAGAACGAGGGGAATGAAGATCATGGCGAATCTCATTCTGCTTCTTGAAAGAAGGACGATCGAAACGAGGGACAGGGCGCCGAACAGCAGATGCGTGGCGTAGGTGGAGATCTCGAGGGTATTCATGGGTTCCATCATACGAAAAAAAAAGCCCAGGTGCCATCCCCCGCTTCAGAGAGGAAGAAAATTAGCTTCATCTCGACCATTCGCGTGATAACCGGAGATGCTCAGGTATCGAATACCAGAGCATATAAAACAGTTTGCCGGATGTGAACCGGACCGCTGGAACGCAGCTGCAGTCGTAGTTTCGGCCGGCAGGGGAGGGGAAACGGTAGCCACGAAAGGTGAAGTTCACAGACTTTCGGGAGAACTCCGCGCCGGATGACCGAATCGAGGATTTCCCGGCTCGAATGACAAATGAATCCTGACGGAAGACCGATACCTACAGCCGTAATTCAAGCGTTGCTATCGTATATTCTATATATCTACATGAATAATAAGCTATTTTCGGCGTATAGACGCGAGTCGACATTTTATGTAAACCATCAGCGGTTTTGTTGTTGGCGTGTTGACTCGTGATATGTGTTCGGATATTCTTGATACATGCCTTGGCGCGCGCAAGCGCCGCCGGTGTTTCGCCGGCACTGGAACGCTAAAAGCGGGATCAGATTCGGTGTCAGATTGCTTCGCAATCTGCGCAAGGCAGAGGCAGGCGCGGGACGAACCGCGCCTGTTTTCACGAAAGGATCATGAGTGTATGAGTATCCTGGATTGGGTTTCGGGCCTCCTGGGTATGGGACGTTCCGATGCTGAGGATTCACGGCGAAACGAGGGCAAAGACGTCCGCGAGCTTGCCAGGCGGCTTGGCGTTACCGAGGAGGAACTGACGTCGATTCGTCCGGCGTATCGCGAAATCCGTGTCAAGAAACGGTCAGGCGGAACCAGGCTTCTTCACGAACCTTCGCCGGAACTGAAGAAGATCCAGCGCTGCATCCTTCACAAGCTCTTGAAGCGGCTTTCCTCGCACGAATCGGTCCACGGCTTCGAGAGCGGCCGTTCGATCGTGACAAACGCCCAGCAGCACATCAACAAAGATATCGTCATACGTCTCGACCTGAGGGATTTTTTCCCGAAAACGCAGGCAAGGCGAATCAAGGCGTATTTCACATTCACTGGGTGGAGCCAGGACGCGACCGATATCCTGATGCGTCTTACCGTCTGGAATGGCGGATTGCCGCAGGGAGCTCCGACGAGCCCGAGGCTGGCGAACCTAGTCAATCATGCGATGGACGCGCGCCTGGAAGGGCTGGCAAAGCACCACGGCGGCACCTACACACGATATGCCGATGATCTCACGTTTTCATTCCAGACGCGAAAAGAGCTTCCGAAAAAGCAGACGGGATCGTTTCTCAAACTGGTCTCGAACATCGTCAAGGAAAACGGCTACTCCATGCACGGGAAGGAAAAGCTTCGTGTCATGACGTATGCCAGGTGCCAAACCGTCACCGGTCTCGTCGTGAACCAGAAGGTCGACCTGCCGCGGCGCACAAGAAAATGGCTGCGCGCGGTCGAACATCATCGAGCGACCGGCAAACCGGTAACGCTTTCCGATGAACAGTTGAACGGCTGGCGTTCGTTGCGGCAGATGATCATCGATCAGCGCCGGTTACCCGGTCGTTAGAGATCGTCCAGGCTCACGAGCTTGAGGAAAAGGCGTGCGCTGAGCGGGAGAACCGGCGCCTGGCCTCCGTTGAACACGGTCATGATCGATTCTGCGCCGATCCGACCGAGTTCTTCGAGGTAGAGTTGGCCGAGGTTCGGTGTCGCAGCGGCAGGCGTTCCTGCATATCCTTCGACGGCGCCGCGGTCCTTCCAGGAAAAATTGCCTTTCAGGGATTCCCACGGAAGGTTGACGATCCGCGGGGGGAGAATCGCCGAGCAGTCTTTCTTGACGAGGTCGGGATCGAGATACAGCATGGCACCCGTTTCCCGGGCATCGCCGTGAAGCTCCGACAAGGGATCGGAGCCTGCCTGCTTCAGGGCTGCCGCTGTGTCGGGCGGATTGGAGAAGCGGACGGCGGCGAGAGGATCGATGGCGGTCATGCCGTCGAGCTGGGAAAGCTCGTCGCAGGCCGTCAGGATTGCTTTCGTCGCATCGGGTGAGGTGCTGAGGTGGATGAAGGCGACGTTGCGGAACCCGTCGCGGTGGCAGGCGGCGCCGATTTCATACAGGATCTCGCAGGCGGTTCGCGGACTGATCGTGAGCGCGCCTTCGAGGCCGAGGCTTGCCTGGCACGGCAGATACGGGAATACCGGCGCCACGAGATACTTGAGGCCGGCTTCCTTCAGGTGCTGGCCGATTTCGAACGAGAGGGCCTCGGCGAGGTAGGCTTTGGTTCCGAGTGGGAGGTGCGGGCCATGCGGCTCGGTGGACCCGGCGGGGACCAGGACGAACGTCTGGGCGCGGTCGAACGAAGCGAGTTCCGATGCAGTCAGGGTGTTGAGATTCATTGAGGCGCTTTGATCTGGTCGCGATCGACGTTGTTCATTTCGACGAGCAGCTGGCGCTGGAGTTCAGCGAGGAGCGACAGGTCGGTGTTCGTGCGGAGGTTGTTCAAGATCGACGAGCAGAGCGATGCGATGTTTTCGAGGTGTAGGTTGATGGCGGCCGATCTGAGCCGGTGCGTGATGGCCAAGACTTCGTTGAACGCCTTTCGGCCCGTCGCCGCCTGGAGCATGGGAATTTTCGAGCGGAGATCGATGATGAAGGCCTTGACCTGGGTGTCGTATTCGGCCTCCGTCATGGTGGGGAGTTCGGCGAGAATTTCCGCTTTTGTTTTGATCATGATTGTTGCATCCTCACAGGTAATCTTCGAAAGGCTTCGCGCGTTTCGGGTTTTCTGCTCTGGGAGCCGCCGTTCGTGCCGACATTGTCAGTATGCAGCAGGTTTCCTTCAAAATGCAAGACAGGGCGGGAAAAACCGAAAAGGGCCGATAATATATATTATGTAAACATAAGGGTAAGATGAGGTGTGTTGCTGGGGAAACTGGAAAAACTGGGTTTCTGATGGTATAGGTTTCACGGTGGCGCTCTGAACAGCCATCATCATCAAGGCAATGGAGAACGAAGATGAACATCGTCAGTATGAAGTGCATGTTGTGCGGAGCCGAGTTTCCCCCCGCTCCGGATCGGTATGTCTGTGACACGTGCGGAACGGACGGCATCCTGGATATCATCTACGAGTATCCGAAACTGCCTGATTATGCCGAACGATTGAAGGGAAACAGGACACAGAGTCTCTGGAGGTATCGCGACCTCCTGCCCCTCGAAAAGAACACTCCCGTTTCTCCCCTCGAAGTCGGAATGACCCCATTCTACCGCTCGGCGAAACTCGAGAAACAGTTCAACATTTCCAAGGTTTACATAAAAGATGATGGCCGGAATCCCACCGCATCGTTGAAGGACCGCGCGAGCGCGATCGGCGTTTCCAAGGCCATCGAGGCCGGCGCGAAAGCGATCTGTGCCGCTTCGACCGGAAACGCGGCCAGCTCGCTTGCCGGGTTCGCCGCTTCCCTCGGCATCAAGACCTTCATTTTCGTGCCGAAGCGGGCACCGAAGGCAAAAGTGACGCAGCTGCTCGTCTACGGGGCGAACACGATCATCGTCGACGACTCGTATGACAAGGCGTTCGAACTTTCCGTCGAGGCAACGAAACGTTTTGGTTTCTACAGCCGCAACTGCGCCTACAACCCCTACCTCGTCGAAGGCAAGAAAACGGTTGCCTTCGAGATCTGGGAACAGAACGGATATAAAGTCCCCGACCGCGTGTATGTTTCGATTGGCGATGGATGTATAACGTCTGGTATATACAAAGGTTTCTACGATCTGAAGATGATCGGAGCGATCGAGAAGCTGCCGCGTATCATCGGCGTCCAGGCCGCCGGCTGCAACCCGGTGGAAATTGCTCTGAAAACCGGGAAATTCACGCCGCAGAACGG
>JAKJFL010000190.1:0-6341 GCA_022704935.1 Candidatus Rifleibacteriota bacterium | reverse complement strand
GCCTCGTGCCCGAGCTGACCCTGAGCGTCGCCCGGCAGGCGGTCTGTTCGGCCGGCGGCAAGGTCTCGGGGGCCTACGCGTTCGAGCTCACTCCCGACGACATCGAACGAATGCGCCTCGATCGGCCCGACATCATCCTGCTCGCCGGCGGCACGGACGGCGGTAACGCCGCGTATGTCCGGAAAAACGCACGGCGTCTGGCCGAAGCCGGCCTCGAAGCGACAGTCCTTTTCGCGGGAAACCGCTCCGTCGCCCACGAGATCCCGACGATGTTTCCGGAGGGTCGGCTGATCGTGACCGAGAACCTGATGCCCGAGTTCGGCCAGTTGAACATCGAGCCGGCGCGCATATGCATTCGTGACCTGTTTCTCCACCGGTTGATCGAGGGAAAAGGCCTGCGTCGCGTCATCGACGCGTTCGGTGCCGAACCGAAACCCACGCCTCGCGCCGTTCTCGAACTGGTGGAACGACTTGCCGCCGTCTCTCCGGACTGGGCCGACACGCTTTTGATCGATATGGGCGGAGCCACGACCGATGTGTATACGAACAGCGAACCGGCCGCCGCCGACGGAAACGTCATCCTGCGCGGACTGCCGGAGCCGGCCGTCAAACGCACCGTCGAAGGCGATCTCGGCATGCGCGTCAGCGCACGTTCCGTTCTCACGTCGGGGGGCCCGGTCCTCGAGAGTCTTCGTGCCGATGCCGGCATAGACGCTCTCGAGCTTGAAACCTGGGTCGGTGAGATTTCCGAAACCCCCGGCCGGCTTCCCTCGACACCCCGGCAGGAAGCTCTGGACCGCGTTCTTGCGGCCGTTTGCGTCTCCCTCTCGATCGCCCGACATGCCGGAACCGTCGAGGAAAGCTGGACACCCGGCGGAAAAGTGTTTCTTCAGCGCGGCAAGGACCTGCGCCGCATCCGCACCATCATCGGCTCTGGAGGATATCTGGCATCGTCCGGCGACGTGACGCTGTATCTCGACGCGCTTGCCGCCTCATCAGCCCCCACGGCCGACGGGAAAATGCCGCTGCTTCCGACGGCACGGCGTATCATGCGCGACCGTGACGGGCTTCTTCCCTTGCTAGGCAACCTCGCTTCACCGTATCCTGAACTTGCCGCGACACTTGCCGGCCAATCGCTGGTACGGTTTCCGCAGACCGTTCACGACACACCATCACACAGACTTCACAAGGAGCCTGACCCGGTATGAACTCTCTCACCTGGAACGACTTTCTCTCGATTCGCGACACCGTGCTCGCCACGTGGCCGACGGGCAAAGGCCTGAGTCTCGACGAGGCGCTGGCGTATCAGAAAACCCTGCCGCCCGCCCGCAACTTCGCCCTCGCCATGAAAAAGGCGAACGAGCAGGGCCGCACCCTCCTGCAGCCGCGTGCCGGCGTCGCGCTCGTAAACGAACACATCAAGCTCCTCCAGTATCTCGAGACCGAAGGCGAGGCGGATCTGCTGCCGACCACGATCGACGCATACACCCGCCAGAACCGGTATCAGGAAGCGGCCAACGGAATCGAGAAGTCGCTTCAGGCCGGAACATCGCTGTTGAACGGTTTTCCGGCCGTCAACCACGGACTCGCCGGCTGCCGGCAGGTCGTCGAGGCGCTCAAATCCCCCGTCCAGGTACGGCACGGAACGCCCGACGCGCGGCTTCTCGCCGAGATCACCCTGGCGGCCGGCTTCACGAGCTACGAAGGCGGCGGCATTTCATATAATATCCCCTATGCAAAGAAAGTGCCGTTGCAGAAAAGCATCGACGACTGGAAATACGTCGACCGGCTCGTCGGCTGGTATGAGGAGAACGGGGTCAGCATCAACCGCGAGCCGTTCGGCCCCCTGACCGGGACGCTCGTGCCGCCGTTCATCAGCCACGTCGTCGCCATCGTCGAAGGTCTGCTGGCCCTCGCCCAGGGGGTCCGCTCCCTGACCCTGGGTTACGGCCAGGGCGGCAACTTCATCCAGGACGTCGCGGCGATGCTCTCGCTGCGGGAGCTGGCCGACGAGTATTTCAAGAAGGCCGGCTTCTCCGGCTACGATCTGACGACCGTCTTCCACCAGTGGATGGGCGGCTTCCCCGAGGACGAGTCGAAAGCGTTCTCGGTCATCTGCTGGGGCTCGACCGTCGCGGCCCTGTCGGGCGCGACGAAGGTCATCGTGAAAACCCCGCACGAGGCGCGCGGCATCCCCACGAAGGAGGCCAACGCCGCCGGGTTGAAGGCGACCCGCCAGGTCGTGAACATGCTGGCGGACCAGCGCGCCGTGATGAGCCCGCGTCTCCAGGAAGAGATCGAGATCATCAAAAAGGAAGTGCGCACGGTGATGGATGCCGTCGAGAGGCTCGGGAACGGGGATATCGAAGCCGGCATCGTCGCGGCGTTCGCGGCGGGCGTGATGGACGTCCCGTTCGCCCCCGCCACGTGCAACCACGGCAAGATTCTGCCGATCCGCGACAACGAGGGATGCATCCGGCTGTTCCAGCGCGGCAACGTGGCGATGGCCGACGACGTCTGGGCCTTCCACCAGGAACGACTCCAGCAGCGCGCGGTCGCCGAGAAGCGTGCCCTCTGCTTCCAGATGGTCACCGACGACATATACGCGGTCAGCAAGGGGAAACTCGTGGGAAGGCCACGGTGAACCGGGGACGTTTGAAGAGTGCGGGTTGGCTCCATTAAGTTTGAAACATGTGATGTCGTTTTCTTATGAATAGGAGATAATATATATGAAGGTCAGGCGGGCAATGTTTGCCAAGGGGGTTTCGTCGTTTTTCTTCGATGATCAGCGGGCGATCAAGAAGGGAGCGATGCACGACGGATTCGTCTATAAAGGCGAACCGGTCACGCCGGGGTTCCGCAGCATCCGCGTCGCGGGCGAGGCGGTTTCGGTTCTGCTCGAGCTCGAGGACGGACAGATCGCCGTCGGCGACTGTTGCGCGGTCCAGTATTCCGGCGCCGGCGGACGAGACCCGCTGTTTCTCGCCGACACGTATCTGCCGTTCCTCGAAAAGAACGTCCGGCCCCTGCTCGAAGGCCTCGAGATCGCGAAGTTCCGGGATCTCGTCGGCCGGTTCATGACGCTCGAGTTCGAAGGAAGAAAACTGCACACGGCGCTTCGTTACGGGCTTTCCCAGGCACTCCTCGACGCCCGCGCGAAGGCGACGCACCGGCTGATGGCGGAGGTCGTCTGCGACGAGTATGGTCTGCCCGTCATCGCCGAGCGCGTTCCCGTGTTCGCCCAGACTGGCGACAACCGGTATGAGAACGCGGACAAGATGATCCTCAAGCGCGTCGAGGCCCTTCCGCATGGGCTGATCAACAACATCGACGAGAAGCTGGGCCGCGATGGCTCGAAACTTCGTGAGTATATCCGCTGGCTCGTGAATCGCATCCGCGAACTGCGGGTCGATCCGTCATACGCGCCAGCTTTGCATATCGATGTCTATGGAACAATCGGACAGGCGCTCGGCGGCGACCTGACGAAGGTTTCCGATTACCTCGCCTCGCTGGAGCCGGATGCCGGCGGTCTGCCCCTGTATATCGAAGGCCCCGTCGACGTCGAGCACCGCGAACGTCAGATCGAAGCCCTGGCGAAGATCTGCGGGCAGCTGAAGGCAAAGGGATCGAAGGTGCGCGTCGTCGCGGACGAATGGTGCAACACGTTCGAGGACGTGCGCGACTTCGCCGATGCCGGCGCCGGTCACATGCTCCAGATCAAGACTCCCGATCTGGGCGGCGTCCAGGACATCGTCGAAAGCGTCCTCTACTGCAAAAAGAAGGGCGTCGAGGCCTACCAGGGCGGCACCTGCAACGAAACCGACGTCTCGGCGCGCTGTTGTGTGCATCTCGCCGTCGCCGCCCGGGCCGACCGGATGCTTGCAAAGCCGGGCATGGGCTTCGACGAGGGATTCAATATCGTCAACAATGAAATGGAACGCACGCTCGCGATCCTGCGAAGTCGGAAGTAAACCAGCTTTCAGCGCAGAGAACACAATGGACACAGAGGTTTCACAGAGCAATTTCGGAAGAATATTCACCGTGGAGACGCCGAGACGCAGAGGAAATCGTTCAGATATCTTCGTTCATCTCGTTTCGAACTCTGCGCTCAGCGGTGAAACGGTCCTGGTATCTCTGTGATTCAGGTCGTCTCAGGAAGGGAATGATGAAGATATGAGCAGGGAATTCAGGGTGTTGTCGCCCACGGCGATTCTGGGCTACGGGTTTCCCGAAGCCTCGTTCAAGCGGGGAATGGAGCGCAAGCCGCATCTGATCGGCGTCGATGCCGGGTCGACCGACCCCGGCCCCTATTACCTGGGGGCTGGCAAGTCTTTCACCAACCGCGCGTTCGTGAAACGCGACCTGACATACATGATCACGGCGGGCGTGGCCGAGAACATCCCGGTCGTGATCGGGTCGGCAGGCGGGTCTGGCGCAAAGCCTCACCTCGACTGGTGCCACGAGATCATCCGCGAGATCGCGAAGGAGAACGGCCTCACCTTCAGGCTGGCCGTCATCCCGGCCGACATCGAGAAAAAAACCGTTCTCGAAGCCCTGGCACAGGGACGGGTCAAGCCGCTTTCGTTCGTCCCCGAGGCAACCGCGAAGGACGTCGAGGAGTCGGTGCACATCGTCGCGCAGATGGGCTGCGAGCCCATCGTGAAGGCCCTCGAGATGGGCGCCCAGGTCGTCCTGGCCGGCCGCTGTTATGATCCTGCCTGTTTCGCCGCCGTGCCGATCAAGCAGGGGTTCGACAAAGGTCTGGCGATGCACATGGGCAAGATTCTCGAGTGCGGGGCGATCGCCGCGACGCCGGGCTCGGGCGCCGACTGCGTGCTCGGCACGTTGACCGACGACTCGTTCATCCTCGAGCCGCTCAGCGACAAGCGGGTGTTCACGCCAATGTCCGCCGCCGCCCACACCCTCTACGAAAAGTCCGACCCGTATCACCTACCCGGCCCGGGCGGCGCCATCGATCTGACCGCCACCTCGTTCACCGAACTGCCGGGCGGCCGCGTCGAGGTGAAGGGCAGCCGTTACGAAAAGACGAAAAGCTACTTCCTGAAACTGGAAGGCGTCCGCAAAATCGGATACCGCACCGTCAGCATCGCCGGAACCCGCGATCCGATCATGATCTCGAAGATCGACGAGATCCTGCCCCAGGTCGAGGCCCAGGTGCGAAGCATGATGAAAAATCCGTCCCCGAACGATCGCCTCATGTTCCACGTCTACGGCAAGAACGGTGTCATGGGCGCGATGGAACCGCTCACGAACGCCGTTTCCCACGAACTGTGCATCATCATCGAAGCGCTGTGCGCGTCGCAGGAGGCGGCGGACACGCTGTGTTCCGTGACCCGCTCGACGTTGCTCCATTACGGGTATGAAGGGCGTATCGCGACGGCGGGGAACCTCGCCTTTCCGTTCTCTCCCTCCGACGTGCCGATGGGGGCGTCCTATACCTTCTCTCTGTATCATCTGATCGAGGTCGCCGATCCGTGCATGTTCCCGATCCATATCGAATCCTATACGAATGGCGAGGTGCGGAAATGACCAAGACGACGAAAAAGCGGCTGCAGCCTACCGGCACGACGAAGACATATCGCATCACCGATGTCGCGCGGGTCATCCGGTCGAAGAACTCGGGCCCTTATGAGCTGACCCTCGATATCATCTTCCGCTCCCGCGACGAGTATGACCTCTGCAAGGCGAAAGCGGTCGTGAACCCGGCATTGATATCGAAGCTGTACAAGATTCCCGAGTCGGACATCCTCTGCATCATCTGGTTCGAGCCGGCGCATGCGGTGAAGATCACGATCAAGCGCTGGATCGCCTCGGGCGACCCGGGCGAGACAGACATCTACGGCGCGCAGCAGCACGCGCCCCTGCTGGGGATCGAGTTCGACGCATGAGCGTTCCGTTCACGTTCAACGCCAACACGTTCGAGACGCTGATATATTCGACCTACTATGCGCCTCGCGGCCGCCAGCGGCTCTACATGCTCGGCGCTGAGCTGGGCCAGCGGTATCTGTTTCCGTCTGATCTGCTGGTGGGCATCATCGGCTCGGAAGGCTCGGGAAAATCGACGCTGATTCGCGGCCTTTTCCCGGGCCTGGAGCTGACTAACGACGACGATGGCGTCAATCTGCGCCCGACGCCGATCTACGATTTCGCTCCCGACAACTTCTTCGCACCCCACACGTATCATCTCGACATCCGCTACGAGCTCGCGTTCCACCAGGCCTTCGAGATCGCCGAGGCGATTCGCGAGGCGCTGGCGTACGGCCGCCGCGTCGTGGTCGAGCATTTCGACCTGATCTACGACGCGCTCAACCTGAACGCGC
>JAKJFL010000189.1:0-6344 GCA_022704935.1 Candidatus Rifleibacteriota bacterium | reverse complement strand
GGATGAGAACCACGTAGGACCCTTGTTCCATGCGGCTATTCCTGGCAAGCAGCTCCCCGAGGTTCGGGACGTTTTCCATCTGATGGACGAAGTCGCCGTCATGGGCGAGAATCAAGGGCTTCGAGCCAGGATCGACGGCGCCCTTGCAGACCAGAACGTTCGACTCCCCGTGTTGATGGCTATACCTCTGGCGGAATAGCTGATGACGGTTGAACCTTGAAAGCAGGCGTTGGGAAGTTCCAGCGCACTCTTCATCTGCTGGCCGGGCCTGATGTTCGTATGCTTCTCCATCGGGATGGATTCGCCCGTCAGGGATGATTGGCCGACGAAAAAATCCTTCGTTGCGAAGAGACGTATATCGGCAGGTATTATTGCCCCGGCGTCGAGAACGGCGATGTCTCCAGGAACGATTCCGGATAGTGGGATCTCCACTTCCCTGCGGGCCGAATTCTGCCAGGGCTGTTTCGACCTGGGAATCCGACAAACCGTTTTTGGAGGAGCCCAAACTTTCCAACACCTGCTCAACCGTCTTTTGGCAGGAATCCATCAGTATTTGATCGTTCGTTCGTCTCATCATCATGTCACCTGATTCGTCATGAATTCTTCCCGAGAGGGAAGTGTTCACAACCTTTTCGGGCCATTGCAAATCACCAGAGAGACGTAGGACGAACAACGATGTGCGAAAAAATCAGAAACACCCTCTCGTTGTGGACCAGGGGAGATCGATGGAAGAATGGCAATGCCCCGAAGAGGAAATGGAGGGAAGATTGTTCCTATGAGAGCCAGCGTCCATCGCGATCACCACCTTCCGTCCACCGTGTCTGAAATTTACGCATTGCGCGCCACGGCAAGCAAAAAGCCCCCCGACGTCGCGGGGAACTTGGCATTCTATGATGAATGATATACCAAACGAACAGTATAGGAACTGTTTACCCCCACTTGTTGAGCTTCAGCACTGCGCAGCGTAAGAGGTTCGCCTCTAGCCACTTTGGGCAAAGCCTTGTTCCGACCTTGCCTAGTCTAACCTTTGGCATCTCCCGATATTTCAAAACAGTAGCCTGTGTCACGCGCAGACGCCTCATTTAACGAGGGTCATTTCATGGAAAGGATTATCTCTCCCCCTCTTGGAAATGCCAACGGAACTGGGAAGAAACGGGGTGCGAGCGCATGTTTTTGTCTCGTGTTGTTTCACCCTCATGCGCTCGCTCTGGAACTGTTGGAATTCGGGGCGGGAAGACGTATACTCGGAGAAGTCAAGAGACCTGAACAGAACGGTTTGTCGAACTTCGCCGCGGTGGCGGCGACCTGAGGAGCATACGGACCATGAGACTGTTATCACGCATCGCGATGCGACTCGTCGAGACCGGCTTCATGCCGGATTTCCTCATCCGGCTCGGGCTGCGGGCCCTCAACTGGGCCAGGTTGTATTCCGAGCACCGGGGCGACCTGGAATCCCGCGGAGACGCGTTCCGGACACTTCTGGCGCGGCTCAGGCTCAGCCCGATCACCGTCAGCGAGGAACAGGGCGCGCGCAATCATTACGAGGTTCCGAAGGAGTTCTTCAGCCGTGTGCTGGGGCCTCGTCTCAGATACACCTGCTGCTACTACCCGTTCGGGTCGGAAAGCCTCGAAGATGCCGAAGAGTCGATGCTGCGGCTGACGGCCGAGCGCGCGCGGCTCGAGAACGGGCTGAAGATCCTCGATCTATCGTGCGGGTGGGGCGACCTGACGCTGTGGATGGCGGAGCGGTTTCCCGAGTCGAGCATCACGGCGATCACCCGGTCTGTCGTCCAGTGCCAGTATGTGACCCGGCTTGCTCGCCAGCGTGACCTGAAAAACGTCGAGGTCGTCGTCTCGGATCTGGCCCAATTCTTCGCGGCAAAAAAGTACGATCGTATTATAGCGATCGAAACACTCGAACGGTGTCGCAACTACCAGAAACTGATGCGACGCATCGCCGGCTGGCTCGAGGACGGCGGCCTGTTCTTCGCCCACATGTTCATGCACCGTGAACTCGCCTACGTCTACGAATCGATCAGCGACGACGATTGGATGGGCAAGCGGTTCTTCACGGGCGGTCTGATGCCCTCCGACGACCTGCTGTTGCATTTCCAGGACGAGATGGCGATCGTCGACCACTGGCGACTCAGCGGCCTGCATTACTCGATGACCGCTGAGCACTGGCTGCAACGTCTCGACGCCTCCCGCGCCGACCTCCTGCCGATCCTCGAGGACATCTACGGCAAGACCCGGGGAATCCTCTGGTTCCACCGCTGGCGCGCCTTCTTCCTTTCCATCGCCGAGATGTTCGGCTGCTGGGGCGGGGAAGAGTGGGGCGTCGCGCACTACCTCTTCCGCAAACGCCGATTCTGAGCTGAATCTCGCTTTTCATGGCGGATGCGGCAAAGAGCGGACGGCCGGAAGGCATGGGACTGGGCTCCCTGCGCTCCGGCTTTTTGCTTGTCGTGCTGGTGTTCATCGGCATTCCCTGGTATGCAGGCCTCCGCCTGCTCGATCTGCGAAGCGAAGACGCCATGCGGAGCGCGGCGGAAGCCGATCTCCTGAACAGGCGCGACGTTCTTACTCGCCTCACGGTGCTCGGCAACCCCGAAAAGCGCTACGACGAGCTGATGTCGCAGCTCGCGCGCACGCCGTTGAAGCCTCATGCGCTTGCCCGCCGGGCCGCCGCACTCGTGAAACGGGAGCAGGGCGCGCTCGAGTTGACCCTGTTCGATGCCGATCTTCGCATTGTCCCTCTGCCGGGTTTGTCCGCCCCGCCGAGAAGAGCTTCGGAACGGTTCATGCGGGCCCTGTGCGCCCGCGGGGAAGACCCTCAGCCGAAACTGCTCGCCGCGTTCGGGGGGGATCCCGAAGCTGCGCGTCTGATGGCCGAAGCGCCAGGCTCGCTGGTGAAACTCGAGAATGCTTTCATTCGTTCCTGGGGTGGCTGGTGGACCGTCCGGACCCGGGCCGGAAAGCCGTTGGCCCATCTCGTCGCGTTCGTCCACCGGGGAAAGATCGATCCCGACCTGCTGATGGATCGGGCCGTCCGGGAGGTGCGCCGGCTTATCGACGGAAGCATGACCGTCGGCTGGCTGCATCCGTTCGAGCACGGCCGGGTCAGACCGGCCGACCTTTCCTGGCCGGACGGCCTCGGGGGGACGATCGCATCGATCCCGCCGGATGTCGGCGAGTTCGAATGGCAGGGAAAGCCCGTCCTGCTCGTCGACGGAAGCCGGGGTGAGCGCCTGTTCGCGATTCCGCGCGACTCACGGCAGGCCGGGCGGGAATCGGCGATGCCAGCCTACGTTCTCTCGTCGGTCTGTGGCATTCTTGCTCTGGCCATCGTCCTGTTCGGTCCGGCCGTCTCGGTCCGTATCGGCTTGCGCGGAAAACTGACGATCCTGCTCGCGAGTGGCGGCGGGCTGTTGCTCGCCGGGTTGATGCTGACCGCCCTGTTCGATCGCACCGACCGCGAGCGCATTCTCGTCGATGAGTTCAAACAGCGTCATCTACGGCTTCTCGCGCGGATCGACGATGATTTTCTTTCGGAGCTCTTCCCGGCCCTGCGGGAATACGAGGCGGCGCTGGAAAAAGCCGGCGCGGCCGGCCGGGATACGGCGGCCGATGTCGTGGTCAGGCACATCGAGCCGATGGTCGCGAAAGTAAAATCTATATTGAACGGTATCATTGTCGTCGACGCCGAACAACGCGTCAGGTATTTCTCCAGTGGGATCGACGACCCCCGCAAGGCTGGAGAAAGCAGGTCGTTCCTGAACGACGTCGGCCGCTCCCTGATGCTCGAATTTCAAAACAAGGCAAAGACGCTGTCCGGGAAACGCCAGGACGAGAAGCTGATCACGGATATTATAGCGAATACTCTCTATTACGGCATCCGGGCGGGCAGGCAGATTCAGTTTCAGAAGCTGATGAACCAAGGCATGATCGTGTATGCGGGGGTGGCCGGCGGCACCTCGCGTTCAGCCGGCGCCATCCTGCTCGCGACCCACGATTCGTGCCGGGCCCAGCGATCCTATCTCGCCCGTGTCGCCGACCGATGGCCGTGGGCGAAGGAGGGGCCGCGGTTCGCCGCCGTACCGATCCCGCCCGATCCGGCATGGACGGCCTATCCGAAACGCTCGACCGGCGAGAACCTAGAACTTCGGCGCTGGCGCGACCGGGTCGCCGGTGAACGGCTGCCGATTCATGGTTTCACCTGCATCCACGGGCAGGACTACCTGCTCACGGCTGTTCCCGGGACGCGACTCGACGGATACGTGTTGATGATCGCCCAGCCGATGAGCCGCATCCGGGAGTGGACCGTCGCGCTCGACAGGCGCATGGGAGCCCTTTCCCTGGCGATTCTGGCCCTGGTCGTCGGCGTCACTGTCGCCGTCGCTACCCGCCTGCTGCGGCCGATGAGGCACCTCGAGAACGCCCTCGACGACATCCGCAGCCGCACCTTCAAGGCCCGCGTTCCTCTCGGCGGCGTCTTTGAGCTCGATCGCCTCGGCGAGCGGGTCAACCTCGTGTCTGAAGACCTGCGGGACCTGCAGATCGCCCGCTCCGTTCAGGAACAGCTCTGGCCGGAGGAGGAGATCGCGGGCCCCGGATGGGCGGTTTCCGGCCGGTGCATCTCGGCTGCCGATCTGGGCGGCGATTATCACGACTGGGCGGTGCTGCCGGATGGCGGCATCATGCTGGCCGTCGGCGACGTCGCAGGCCACGGCATTCCCGCCGCCCTCGTCACCGCCGCGGCAAAGGTCGAGCTGGGGATGCAGGTGAGGCGTCGATGCGGGCCGGCGGACGCTTTGACCAATCTTCACGGCGCGTTTGGCGAGCAGGCGGGCAGTTTCCGGCCTATGTCACTCTGGCTGGGCATCTTCGATCCCGAGTCGGGAGTGGTTCGCGCCGCCTCCGCCGGCCACCCCTTCGGCATTCTCGCGCTGCCGGACGGCTCCACCGAGTTCGTCGGCAGACCGGGATACCCGCTCGGCTCCCGGCACTCCGCAACATTCGAGGAGGTGCGGGTGGAGATGCCGGCCGGAAGCTGTCTTGTGCTGTATTCCGACGGACTGCCCGAAGCCGCGGGCTGCGGAGGCGAGCCGTTCGGATACGACCGACTGTGCGCCGCCGTCACACGGCTCCGTGGACTGCCTCCCGCCGACATTGTGGCGAAGCTGCTCGAAACGGTGTCGGAATGGTCGGGAGCGCCGATCCCCGCCGATGATCAGACCGTGCTCGTCCTGTCGCGCCCATGCCCTGAAGCCGATCGGAGGGGCGCCGCATGAGAAGAGTCTGGCCGTTGCTTCTGCTGGTGCTTCATCTCGCTGTGTCGTATGTCGTCGGCATTCGCAGCGCCGACGGCGTGCAGACGCGCCGGGTAATCCGCGCACACGCAGTTCTGAAGCGTGTTTCGACCTTGTCTAACGACGAAAAATACTTCGAACGACTCTGCAACGATCTCACGAATCGCCTGATCGGCGAAAGAGCCGGGGCGGCTCTTCACCGGCGCGATATCCGCCGGCTGGTTTCGAGGCTGGCCGTGACGAACGGAAAACTCTGGCTGTTCGACGGCCGGGGACGGTTTGCAGGCGGTGTGGCATCCGATCCGGCGCAGATGGAGCGCATGTTCGAAACCCTCCGCAAACCCTGGCACGAGCGATTCGGCCTCGACCGGTCGCAGTTTCACGGAGTGTCGGAGATGCTCGATGACGCCTACTGGTTCAACCTCGTCGACCGGCGGAACCAGTTCTTGAGGATCTACAACCGGCGGGGAGGATCCTGGGGATACTGGTCCTGGCGCGACGGCGTCCGTCACGACGAGGTCGGCGGGTTTCTGGTACTTCTCGACAAGAAGCCGATAGGGAACGCAACCGTTCTCGAGTGGAGTGCAGCCGACCTGCATCGCGAGGGCGTGAAGATCGGCTGGCTCGACCGCATGAAGCCCGAGGCGAGCCGCCTCCCGCGAGGCCTTCCGGAGCCTGTGGTGAGGGCGTTCGAGCGGGACTTCTTTTCTCGCGGAGATGATACGTTCCGCATCGGAACAGAGGACGTCGTCGTTGCTTCGTATCGAGAACAAACTCTGCTTCTGCTCGCCGTTCCCGTCGAACAGCCCCGCCTGCCGCCCGTATCCTGGATCCTGCTGATGCTCTGGCTGCTGCCCTGCGTCAGGTGGATCCTGTTCGGAGCCGGCGGCTCGCCCTCGCTGTCGAGGTTGCTGCTCGTCGCCGTCGGCGTCGCGGGGGGGCTCCCCTTCGTTCTGTCGCTTGTCTTCTGGCGACATTTCGCCGAGAGTCGCACCCAGGCCGTTGCTGCTTCCCTTCGGCAGGAACTGGAGCAGC
>JAKJFL010000188.1:0-6387 GCA_022704935.1 Candidatus Rifleibacteriota bacterium | reverse complement strand
ACGGGCAGCTGTGTGGGAGAGTAGGTAGATGCCAGGGTTATGAACCGCCTGGGGCCAAAAGCCCCGGGCGGTTCTGTCTTTAGCCGGAAATTTTCGCCACAACGACAACGCACCACGGAGACACCGAGACACAGAGAACATTTCACCACAAAGCCACAAAGACACAAAGACAACGCACCACAGAGACACCGAGACACAGAGAGGGATCCGCAGATGACGCAGATTCCGCTGATATATATTAAACATCATACAACGCACATGACAACACGCCCTACCGGCAACGGCGTCGTTCATATCGTGATATCATTATTAAAGAATCTTTTCGATGGAGGCATGATCATGCGATTTCCCATCCTGACCGCATTGATGGTGGCGTTGTCACTTTCGGCCGTGTCGGCGCAAACCCTCGAGAACATCAAACTCCCCGCACCGGCACTGACCCCCGACAAGCCTCTCATGCAGGCTCTGAAAGAACGCCAGAGCCGCAGAGAATATACCGACAAACCTCTGACATCGCAGGATCTTTCCAACATTCTCTGGTGCGCGAATGGCGTCAATCGCCCCGAAAGCGGCAAACGGACGAGCCCGTCGGCGAAAAACGCACAGGATATCGATATCTATGCCATCATGAAAGACGGCGTGTATCTATACGATGCACCGAAACACGAACTGGCACTCATCGCTTCTGGTGATCATACGCTTGCGGCTGGAACGCAGCCCTATGTCGCATCCGCACCTCTCAACCTCATATATGTGTCTGACCTTTCGAAATTCGATTTCATGAAAGAGCGCGAAGATCAGCTTGTCGCCGCTTCCGTCGATGCAGGCCACTGCTCGCAGAATGTCTATCTGTATGGAGCGGCCGCGAATCTCGCCGTCGTCACCAGAATGTCCGTGCCGAAAGAGAAGGCGGCGGAGGTGCTCAAGCTCAGACCTCAGCAGTACATCGTGATTGGGCAGACGATCGGATATCCGAAATGACGATCGGTTTTTCCCGAAACTGATCGCGTTCGATCTCGTAGTAATGGAAATGTGTGTCCGGAGGTGACGGGGCCGTATGAAGAGAATCCTTTTTGCTTGTCTCGCGGTGGCGTGCCTGCTCGCTCCTTCCCCGTGTCTTGCGGCAGGGCCATCTGCCGACGGACAGAAAATTCTCGGGAAGGCACCGGTGAAATACGGAACAGGGAAGAAGGTTCGCCGGACGCATAACGAGGCGGCGATCGTCACCCGCATCTGGACGCCGGGGCTCGATGAAAAATTCGTTCCGCAGGGCCTCACATGGTCTTCTCCATATGTGCTCGTTGCCGGGTATATCTGGGACGGCCGCAAAGACGACAGCGAGGCTGTCGAATGCAGGGTGTATCGCATAGATCCGGCGACGGGCGAATCCCGCGGCTGGTTCACGATGGGGCCGATCGAACAGGGCGCCCTGTGCAAGCATGCCGGCGGCCTCGCCTGCGATGGGCAGGGCATTCTGTATGTTTCAGACACCCGCCATGTGTTCAAGATCGATATCGAAAAGGCATTCAAGCTCGGCTCTGCCTTCAACAACGAGGCTCTCCTGGCCCGGGTTGCCCTCGGCGGCACCGGGGATGACGGGATCGTCGGTTCTTTCGCAGCCTGGAAAAAATCGGCGTCGACGCTGCAAAAGGCGGCGATGTTCCTGAAACCGCGCGCAGTGGCCGACGCGCCTGCCACGAACGTGTCTGTTTCGAACACCCGGAGCGAGGGCGGTAGAAACCCCTTCGGCGGGCGCCAGATCACCATCACGGCGAATGGCGACGAAGCGGCTGACCGTCCGGCCACGGGTACCGTTGGGATCGGAATTGGCCTGAAGGAGTTGCCGGCTTCAGGAACGCTCTGGCTCGGGCGGTATACCGATGGTGAAGACCGGGAAAAAAATACCCGTATCTATGAAATTCCTGCCGGGCTGATCGCATGGGACGATCGGGACGGTGAGAACCAGCCGGGAAAACCCGATCTGGGCAGAAAGGTGCGCACGCTGACGGCTTCGAATGCTTCGACGAGCCTCTGGATCAGCGCCGGGGCCCAGGGTGCGGCATTCGACAGGGAGGGGAATCTCTGGATCAGCCGGACGGTCACCCGTCGCCTCGAAAAGACGAGCGTGCTTCACAAGAAAGATCCCAAAACCGGCGATATCGTGGCGAAATACGAGATCCTTCACGGCCTCGAAGACCTGGCCTTCGATGACAAGGGGTATCTCTGGGCGGTGTCGGAAAGCGGCTGTTGGAAATACCAGCACTGGAAGGTGTTTTCGGGGTTCCGGCTCATCGACGATTTTTTCCCGTTGCTGATAAAGATCGACGTGAGCCGCCTCCAGAGCTATGACTGAGCGCTGCAGGCGCACGCCGTGAGGTCCTTCACCAGATCTCTCGAAGAAGGCGTATCCCGATATATCCGGACAAAACGGTGGTTTGCCGGGAAGGGGCGTGAAATATCCGCGGTCCGGCTTCTCACGGCTGAGCCGGTTCGCATCGACGATCTGCCCGAATGGGTCTGCGCGATGTTTTCAGTCTCCTTTGCCGGCGGATCCGTCCAGACCTATTTTCTTCCCCTGAGCGTCTTCCGGTCCGGCGCCGAACTGCCCCCCGGGCTTCCGTCCGAGGCCTGCATCGTCGAAGCGGATGGAGCGCGAGGCCGATGTTTCGTATTTGACGCCCTTCATGATGACCAGTTTTGCCGGGGAGTTCTTGCGGCCCTCAGAAGATCCGGTGACGTTTCTCTCGAAAACGGCGTTCTGCGGTTTTCCGCCTCCGGCGCTCTTAAGGAAATGGATTCCAGGCATGAAGAGCCGGTTTGCAGGCTCAGCCTAGAGCAGAGTCACTCCTCGTATCGGCTCGGCGACCGGATGATCGTAAAAATATATCGCCAGATACAAAACGGGGTGAACCCCGAACTCGAGATCGGCCGGTATCTCACGGAAAAAGCCGCGTTCCCGAATATGGCCCGGGTGGGAGGCGCGATCGAGTACCTCGGGGAAGGCGGGAATACGACGACTCTGGCCATCCTGCAGGAGTTCGTTCCGAACGGCGGCGACTGTTGGAACCACACGCTCGCGCATCTGAAGCGGCTATCCGAAGCCGTAGCCCGTGGAGAAGCGCCGGACAATGGAAATTTTCCCGAGCGGATGGAGCTGCTCGGCGAACGGGTCGGACTGCTTCATGCCGTGCTCGCCGGAACGTCCGGCGATCCAGCGTTCGACCCTGAGCCGGTTTCCGATGATGACTGGGTGGAATGGATGTCGTCGATCGAACGGTCGGCGGTTGAAACCCTGGATGCCTTGAAACGAAGAATCGATTCCATTCCGGAACGGCATCGCGCCATGGTCGAAGAGGTCTGTGCCGCATCCGATCGCATTCGCGACCATGTGAAAACATTCCGCCCTGATCTTGCCTCGATACGCAAGGCCAGGATTCACGGAGACCTCCATCTCGGCCAGATTCTCGTGACGCAGGATGATTTCGTCATCATCGATTTCGAGGGTGAGCCGGCCCGGCCGCTCGCGGAGCGGCGTCGCAAGCATCTTCCGGTGCGCGATGTCGCCGGGATGCTGCGGTCGTTTGGGTATGCTGCGCGAATGACCGTTCAGCACGAGTCCCTCGGAAACGATGAGTTCGATCGCCGATTGTCGGCCATGGCTGAAGACTGGGAACATCGGATCGGCGAAATATTTCTGAGCGGATACTTTCACGGCGCAGGCGACTGCGTAGCGATTCCCCGTGACCGGGATGTGTTCGATTCGCTGCTGAACCTTTTCCTGCTCGAAAAGGTCCTGTATGAGTGTGTCTACGAGCTGAACAACAGACCGGATTGGATCGGCATTCCGATTGCAGGATTGATAAATATAGTAAGAAATATTTATCTGGCATGATGAGGGGCTCATGGGACATCCGTTTTTCGAGACGACGATCTGGATCTGGATCCGCCGGTTCCTGCTGCTGGGACTGGGAATCGTGGCGGCCGGCTTGATTTTTCAATCGAGATTCACTCCGCGCGACATGACTGCCTGCGTTGAGGCTGTCGGATCTCTCGATGGCCTGTCGGAGGAGGAAAAGAGATTTTTCACGCCGGGCGGCGATTTCGATCTGCTCGGACGGCCTCGCCGCGGCGACTGGCTTGCCCAGTTTCCCGAGCGCGGTCAGACCTGGGATCAGTACCGACAGTCTGGGTTCAACCCGTTCGCCCCGCCCCATAATCGCCTGTATCTTCAGCCTCTCGGCGCATTTGCCAGCGGAAGCAGCCTGCTCGAGCGGCTGAAGGAATTCACCGCGGCGTTCTACGCCGCCGATGTGATTCTGCTGCCCCCTGTCGAGATCGCGTCGCAGTCATTCAGAGGCCGCATCAACACCCATACCGGACGGCCGCAGGTGCGCACCGGCGACATTCTCGAATGGCTGAAGGCCCGGCTTCCTGCCGACGCCTACTGCCTTACCGCCGTCACCATGGTCGATCTGTATCCGGATGACAACTGGAATTTCGTCTTCGGCGAAGCCACGCTTGCCGAACGGGTGGGCGTGTTCAGCTTCTGCCGGTACGATCCCGCGTTCTACGGGGAAGCGGCGGGTGCGGGAGACGAAGGCCTCTTTCTGCGTCGCTGCTGCAAAGTGCTGGCGCACGAGATCGGGCACATGTACGGCCTCTATCACTGCGTGCACTTCCGGTGCCTGATGAACGGGTCGAACAATCTTCCCGAGAGTGATTCCCGACCGATGCACGAGTGCCCCGTGTGCCTCCGGAAATTCTGGTCCAACATCCGGTTTTCTCTGGCCGACCGGTATCTGAAGCTTCAGCACTGGTACCGGCAGGCCGGATGGGCCGACGAGGAAGCCTGGATCTCGCGGCGCCTGAAAACCGTTCTGGGCAAGGAATGAAGCGCCTTTTTGCGGGGTCTGTCAGCGGTCGCGGGTGCGCTTCGATTTCGGCGGGGCCCAGCCTGCTTTTTTGCCCTGATCTTTGCGTTTGGGGCTGACCCCGGCGTCGTGCTTTTTCCAGCCTGTTCCCGTTTTTGTCCTGGCAGGTTTGAATTCGGCGTCGCCGGTCTGGTGGTGAGGCGATCGTCCCGTATCTGGTTTTTTCCCGAACGTTTTTCCCCCCGCAAAGCGGGGCTTTTCGACAAACTCGCGCTTTTCACGAGGGGGTCGGGAGACCGGCCGTTCCGTCTCGATGTGATGTGGGCGGGCTGGTTTTTGGGGCCGCTCTGACGATGCTTCAGCCGGCGGTTCCGAAGGTGCCTCTTCGTCGAGGGGCGCGCGCGGAGCTGCGGGGTCGAAGCGCGAGATGCGCAGGCGACGGCCGGCCACCCAGGTTTTGCTCAGGATGCCGAACGAAGAGGCGAACACCTCTTCGGGCAGGTCGACGGTGCTGAACTCGTCGTGAAGTATAATTCGGCCTATATGACTACTGTCGATGCCTGATTCGCCTGCGATGGCCCCGACGATCTGGCCGGGCTTGACCATGTGGCGGCGGCCGACCTCGATGCGGTATCGGGTCATGCCTGGCTCCATCTCATCGTTGTCGCGATGTACGCGGGGCTTGCGCTCGGCGGCCGGCGGTCGTTCGCGCCGCGGGCGTTCTTCCCTGCCCAGCAGTTCGGCCGACGCGACTTTGATCTCCCGGTATTCTTTCGATTCGGAGAGACGCTTGCGGCGTTCCTCTTTCTGTTTCGCGACCTGTTCGAACGCCCTGTTCGCCGATTCCTCCTCGGCTTTTTCGGTCAGCAGGAAGGACCGGCCCTGCTGGCTCATGAGGGCGAGCGCGGCGGCGACTTCCAATGGAGGAACACCGGCTTCCTTCGAAAACTCGGTCACGATCGAGAGATAGGCCTTCCACTCCTCGCCGTTGAGAACGCCGGCGATGCGTGTCTTGAAGCCCGATATGCGTTTTTCGTTGATGGCCGCGATGGTCGGGAGCTCCAGGAGTTCGATCTTCTGGCGGGTCGCGCCTTCGATGACCTTCAGCAGGTGCCGCTCGCGCGGAGCGACGAACAGGATCGCCTCGCCGCTCCGGCCTGCCCGGCCCGTTCTGCCGATGCGGTGAATATAGGACTCGGTATCATACGGCAGATCATAATTGATGACGTGGCTGATGCGGTCGACGTCGAGGCCGCGGGCCGCGACATCGGTGGCGATGAGAATATTCAGTTTCCCCGAGCGCAGCTGCTCGATCGTGCGCTCACGCTGGTTCTGCGGAATGTCGCCGTTCAGGGGCACGGCGGTGAAACCGCGCGTCGCGAGCTGCTCGGTGAGCTCTAGCGTCTCGATCTTGGTGCGCACGAAGATCAGCATGGCGTCGAACGATTCCATCTCGATGATGCGCGAAAGCGCGTCGAGCTTGTGATACCGGTTGACGAGCCAGTATCGCTGGGGG
>JAKJFL010000187.1:0-6406 GCA_022704935.1 Candidatus Rifleibacteriota bacterium | reverse complement strand
CAGGCCGAGATCATGTCGGGAGCTCTGCCGGACGTCGCGGCGGCCAGCCACTGGCCAACCGCACCGCCGACATAAACGAGAGCGAGCATCATGCCGAGGTCTGCACCCGATTCGAAGGGAGCCTCCCATCCGATATCCCAGGCGAGCAGGATTCCGATGATCACCAGCGAAAACGGCGTGCCGAAGAGCAGTGTCCGGTGACGACCGGTTTCGAGAAGCGACGCGAGGTCTCTTCCGCAGGTCGTGCAGAACACCGCCTGCTCCTGTAGCTCATTCCCGCATTCGGGGCATCGTCGTCCGTTCATGAGATCTCGTGAAGTTCTCCGGCAAAAGCTTTCTGCATGAGCGATCCGACGGTCGCCGGATCATCCGTCTGCCCAAGCACCCACATGAGTTTGACGAGGGCCGTTTCAGGGGTCATGTCCATGGCCGGGATCGCCCCCGCCAGGAGCGCGGCCCTGCCGACCTGGTACAGCTCCATCTCGGTCGAGCCGACAAGGCACTGTGTGCAGACGACGACGGGAACGCGCCGCGCCGTCGCCTCGGCGATCGCGGGAACCAGCGAAGCCCCTTCCGCGTTCGGAATATGTCCGGCGCCGTATCCCTCGAGAACGAGACCCGCGTGGGTCGAGACCAGATGAGACACGACCTCGGACTTCAGGCCCGGGTAGACCGGGAGCATCGCCACGTCGGGATTCAGGAACGCCCTCAGCAGGGCGCGACGCTTTCCACGTATGCGCAGCCCGTCGTCCATCCGGATCGTCAGGCCGATCGTGCCCACCGGAGGGGCATTCACCGATGTAAACGCCTGCATATCGAACGCGGAGGTTTTCTTGGCCCGGGTCGCCCGGATCACCAGCGCCCCGAACACGACCAGCACTTCCGCCACGTCGCCGCACGCGACGCGCACGGCATTGATCAGGTTCGCCCGGCCGTCGGAGCCGATCTCGTCAAGAGGGACCTGCGAACCGGTCATCACGACAGGCTTCGGCAGTTCCTGCAGCATGAACGAGAGGGCCGAGGCCGTGTAGCAGAGCGTATCGGTGCCGTGCGTGATCACGACGCCGTCGCAGGAGTCGAGCCTCTGGTAGATCGCCTTCGCGAGATCCAGCCAGAAGGCGGGCTGGAGGTTCGTCGAGTCGAGATTCACCAGCGGCAGAACCTCGATTTCGGCCAGCTGTCGCAGCTCGGGCACCTTGTTCAGCAGCATTCCAGTATCCGAGCAGGGAGCGAGGCCGCCGTCGCTCCCCCGCACCATCGTGATCGTGCCACCCGTGGAGACGATCAGAATGCGTGGTTTTCCGTCTGTTTTCAGTGGGGTCATGGCTCGCCCTTCGTCAGAACTTGTATTCGATCGCGAAGTTCACGTCCTTCTTGTCGGTCACGTCGTCGACACGCAGCTGGAACTTCAGTCCCGGCCGGATCGCATACCCGCTCGTGAAGCGCACGGTCGGATCGCGCGTGTCGATGACGTCAAGGCTGTAGTTGATGTCCTGGGCCCACTGGTAATCGACACCGAGGCCGACCTTCGAGCTGATGACACCGGCGCGCTTGATCAGTCGCTGTTGCGGATCGCGCGCGACCATCAGGTTGAACAGCGGATCACCGCCGATGTCTTCGACGCCGAGACGGTAGAAACCCTTCTCGCTCGGCCAGATATCGACCATGATGTCGCTGAAGAAGGTATCTTCTTCTTTATTATATCTTAGTAGATATTTGAAGTCGATGCGGGTCTGTTTGATGTTCAGGAACACCTTGTCGACGGCCTGGGCGATCTTGTGAGCGTCGTCGAGGCCGGTCTTGATCTTGCCGCGGATGTCCTTCTCGGTGACGATCTCCTTCACCTCGCGGGTGATCTCCTTGGCGTTCTCACTGGCCTTGCGCAGCGACTCGACCGTCGACTTCACATCGTTCGTCAGTTTCTGATCGCGATTCAGCTCGTCGATCATCTTGTCGAGGCGGTCGGACACGTTCTTCACGTTGTCGACGATCTCCTTGAGGCTTTCCCTGTTCTCGCTCGAGATATCGCCGATGCGCTTGCTGAAGTCCTTCATGTTGTTCACGATATCGCGGATCGACTGGCGGTTGGCGTCGACTTCCTCGTCCACCTTGCGGAGGACGTTCTCGAGATGTTCGACAATCCTGTCGGTGCGGTCCTGCACCGACTCGATGATGTTGTTGACGTTCTTGGAAGCGTTTTCGGCGTTCTTGAAGATCGCGCGGGTGCTCTGTTTCAGTTCCGGATCGCCTACGATATCCTTGGCAGAGGCGGTCAGGCCCTGCAGTTTCTTGAGCAGCTCGTTCCCCTGTTCGAACAGTTCCTCCATGCGGGTCGGATCTGTTCCCTCGACGACGCTGTCGTTCTGGATGTAGGGTGCCGACTGATCGCGGGTCGGCACGATTTCGATGAACTTTTCGCCCATCAGGCCGGCGGTTCCGATCGTGAAGGTGTTGCGGTTCCTGATGCGATGGCGTTTTTCTCGTACATAGCACTTGACGACGACCTGGTCGTCGCGGATCTCTATGCTCTCGACTTTTCCGATCTTGACGCCGGCCATCGACACGGAAGCGCCGGTGCTCAGGCCGTTGACCGAGTAAAAGGTCACGTAAAATCGATAGCCGCGCTCCGTCAGCTGGATGTCCCCGATGATGAACACCATGTACACCAGCAGAAAAGTGGCGATGAGAGTGATGATTCCGACTTTGAATGTTGAGTTCATTGCTGTTTCCTCGCCTTCACAGGAGCGTCATGGGACCCTTGGCTTCGCCGCGGATGAATTGCTGGACGACAGGATCGGGTGAATTGATGATCTCTTCCTTCGTGCCTATGGCGACGATCTTGCCGCCGTAATGCAGGGCCAGACGGTCACAGACCCGATACGCGGAGCCGAGATCGTGCGTGACGACGATCGAGGTGACGCCCAGCCGCTTCTTCAGGCTGAGGTGCAACTCGTCGATCGCCGACGTCATGATCGGATCGAGACCGGTCGTGGGTTCATCGTAGAGGATGATCTCCGGTTCCATCGCGATGGCGCGGGCGAGGCCGACGCGCTTGCGCATGCCGCCCGAGAGTTCGCTCGGCATGAGATTGTTGGAACCCGGCAGTCCCACCATCTCGAGCTTTTCCGAGACGATGTGGTGAATCGCGAGATTCGAAAGGTTAGTGTGCTTGCGAAGGCCGAAGGCGATGTTCTCCTCGACCGTGAGGGAATCGAACAGGGCGGCCGACTGGAACAGCATGCCCATGCGCATGCGCAGGCCGTCGAGGCGCATCTGGCTGAAGGTCGTGATGTCCTCGCCGTCGATGAGCACCTGGCCCTCGTCGGGCTTGAGCAGGCCGATGATATGCTTGAGAAGAACGCTCTTGCCGCATCCCGACGGGCCGAGGATGACGAGCGACTCGCCTTTGTATATCTTCAGATTTATTCCGCTCAGCACCCGTTTGGAGCCGAACGCTTTCGACAGGTTCGAAATGATGATCATTGCAGGTATGCCATGTTGAAGTTGTTTATGCCGACTGTCAGAAAGTAGTTGACGGCGAGGATGAACATGATCGCGAGCACGACGGCGCCCGTGGTGCTCTTGCCGACGCCCTCGGCGCCGCCTTCGGTCGTGAATCCCTTGTAGCAGCCGATGATGCCGATGAGGGCGCCGAACACCATCGCCTTGAACAGACCACCCATCAGGTCGTAGATCTTGAGGTTCTGCAGGATCGAGTCGCTGAAGGTGGTCAGGGTCTGGCCGATCTGGTAGACCGCGACGATCGAGCCGCCGATCGCGCCGACGATGTTCGTGAAGATCGTCAGCATGAACAGCATCAGCGTGCAGCCCCAGAACCGCGGCACGACGAGGTAATCGACGGGATTGGTCGCCATCGTCTCGAGCGCGTCGATCTGCTCGGTGATCTTCATGGTGCCGAGCTCGGCCGCGATGGCCGATCCGACGCGGCCAGCGACGACGATCGAGGTGAGAATGGGCGCAAGCTCGCGGGCCATCGCGAGGCTGACGACGCCGCCGACGTAGCGTTCGGCGCCGAGCTGGGTGAACTGGTATCCGATCTGGACGACGAGAACGGCACCCGTCGAAAAGCCGGTGATCATGACCATCGGCAGCGAGTCGACGCCGATTCTGGACATCTGTTCGATGAGATTGCCGAATCCGAATCTGCCTGTCCGAAGACTGTGAAACGTCCAGTACAGCGACTGGAGGAACAGAAGCGCCAGATTCCCGAACAGTTCGACGAAGCTTCGAGCCAGGTTCACAAGGATCACGGTTCAGTCCTCGCTCAGGGTGATCGTGCTGTCGACCCTGCCCAGAACGACCAGGCTGGTCGGTTCGGTGAGAAATTCTCTGCCGTCGATCTTCACTTTTTTCGATTCGTCACCTTCCACGGCCAACTGAAACACCAGGTCCGAGTTGCGCGGCGCGCTCACCCACGACCGGATCGTGCTTTCAAAGGTGTCATGCGCCGTTTCCTCGAACCGGGTCTTCTCGCGGCCTGCCTTGCCGCCCTCTTTCACCGGCGTGTCGGACGAGACGCCCTCTTCCGAGCGGTTCATCGTGAGACCGTATACGGTCAGCGTCAGATTCTCCTTGCCGATTTCGAGGGGAATCGGCAACCGCACTTTCCGTACGACACTCTTTTCGCGGTATGGCCGCATCGAGACCCACACCTCGAGCATGCCGCCAGGTGTGATCGAGGTGTTCTTCACTTCGACCTTCTCGACCGTCATCGTGCGGCGCCGTTTTTCGACCTCGATTTTCAGCATCAGCCGGGTCGGCCAGACCTCCTCGAGCTCGTTGCCGGTCAGTGTGTCGAACAGGCCGGTCACCTCTTCGATCAGCGATCCGACAATGTCGTCCCGCGAATAAAACAGGTTTTCCCGGCGCAGATTGTATTTCTGGCCGGAACTGCCAGTGCATTCGAGGGCAATGCCCATCAGCGCCGTGCCTTCGCCGCCGCGATCTATAACACCCTCTATAGATTGAACGAGCGTGGATTCGAGGACGGAAGTCAGCACTTCCGGATCGCGCACGATCTGGAAATTGATGCTTCGGGTCCGTTTGAGGTCCTTGTCCGTCACATCGATCTGAATCGGAATCATGACGGGAAAGCGGCCGACCTCGCCCGCGATTCCCTTCTCCCGGTCCTGGGTGATGATGCCGAGCACGTCGGTCGGCGCGCCGATCTTGAAGGGCATTTCAACGCTAGAGAAACAGTGATAGACATGCGCTCCCGTCATCAGGAACGAGACGTTCCCCTTCTTCATGAAGGGGTGAGCGAACGCCAGAATCCGCTTTCCATCGCGGTATGTGAGCGTGCCGAGCGTCGTCAGGTTGATGTCGCCGCGCGCCAGCTGGACGCCGATCGCCGAGCCGGGTTCGAGAGGATCGGAGATGCCGGAAGCCCCCGACGCCTGGTTCGGGATCGTCGGCAGCGAGGGCAACGGGCCGACACTAGCCGGAACGGGCACCATCTTGAATTTCCTGTTCTTGTTCCGACCGTTCAGGGCGTCGATGGCTTTTTCACACAGTCCCTGTATGACAACGGGGGCCGCCGCACGCATGAAAACGGCTTCATCCGGAGCGACATCCCTTCCGAGCGCTGCCGGGTCGTCGCATTCGACGATGCCGCGGATCTCCCGGCCGCCCATGCGGATCGGTTCGGAGCAACTCCAGCGCACCGGGGCATCCGGATCGGCTGACCGGCCGGTCATCAGGGGATAGTCCCAGATCTCGAGCATCTCCTCGATCGGCGTGACGAGTCCGACGGTGTGATCGGTCATGACCCAGCCGGAACTGAGACCGCCGATGAGTTTGTTATTGATGTAGATTGGGCTGCCGCTCATTCCCGCGGCGATCCCGCCGGCATCGTCGATCACTTTCCCGGCAACACGCACGAGGATCGACTTTCCGCTGATCAGGACATTTTCGTTGATTTTGTTGTTCGAGAGAATGCCCATCACTTCGACGTTGAAGGTTTCGATATCCCGGCCGTGGATGACGGTCTTGCCGAACCCCTTCATCCCGACCTTCAGGTCCCTGAGCAGCAGCATCTCTTCCGCCGCGCCGCCCGGAGAGCCGATAACGGCAAAAACAGCCAGCAGCACGAGCAGCCGGCACCAGAGCAGAGAGCGCACTTCAGCGCGTCGTAATGAGTATTCCATTGGAAATGGGTCGTTCCTTTCCATCCGACGGCCTGTTCACGATCCGGTCACGGATGAACATCGACGAAGAACCGCCGCCATCGAGATTGATGGCGCGCAATCCGCCGAGTTTTTTTACATAGGAGGCAAGTTCGGCCAGGGTCATTCCGGCGCTGCGTTTCGAGCGTCCGTCCACGACGATGAACAGCAGTTCTCCAGTGGCAGTCAGGGCGACGGCCGTCCGTGGATGCCGTCCATTC
>JAKJFL010000186.1:0-6436 GCA_022704935.1 Candidatus Rifleibacteriota bacterium | reverse complement strand
GACCCTGTCGTGAATGACGTCCCACTCCCACCACGCGAATGGCGAGTGGTGCATGATGACATCGGTCAGCAACGCATCTCTATCCATATATCATTCCATCCGATGCGGGATTCGCGCCATATCAGCCTACGAGCGCGTCCAGGCGCGCAAAGAATTCCTCGATCTCGTCCGGTGTGTTGTAGAAATGCGGCGAAACCCTGAAGTATCCCTGGCGAGCCGAGATCTGAACGCCCACCCCGCGAAGCTTCATCGCGGTATCCGATGCCGAAACGCCTTCGATCCGGAACGATGTGATGCCCGACGTCCCGGCCGCCGATGCCGTTTCCGCCTCGGGAAGCGCAAGTTCGAAGCCACGCCGAAGCGCGCCGCGCCGCACCAGCCGCGCGTTTTCTCGCACCAGATCTGCGGCCCGATCGATCCCGAAAGAGGCCAGCACCCGCAGAGATGCATGCAGGGTATGGATGCCGAGAGCCGAGAGCGTCCCCGTTTCGAATCGCAGCGCGCCTTCCTTGAAGTCGAGCCGCTGGTCGAAAAAGTCCTCCCACTGCCGCACCCCCTGCCATCCGATCAGGCCCGGCCGCAGCCGCTCCGCAAGCTCGGGCCGGCAGGCGACGAAACCGATCCCCTCGCCGGCCATCAGCCATTTGTGACCGCCCCCGGCCAGAAAGTCTATCCCCGACGCCGCCATGTCGAGCGGCAGAGCGCCCAGGTGCTGGATGCAGTCGACGCACAGCAATGCGCCGCGCTTTCGGCACGCGTCGGCAATCGCGGGCAGGTCGGCGACAAAGCCACTGAAAAACTGGACGGAACTGATCGACACGAGCCGCGTCCGTTCATTTATCGTATTCGCTATACTATCAACGGAAATCCGGCCCTCGACGGGCTCGACGCGCCTGAGTTCGACACCCAGCCGTTCGAGGTTCATCCAGGGGTAGACGTTGGCGGGGAACTCGACGCTCGGCAAAACGACGTTGTCGCCCGACCGCCAGTCGAGGCCCGACGAGAGAATCGACAGACCTTCCGAGACGTTGCGCGTGAAGGCGATGCCGTTCGCCGGCATCCGGAGCGCGCGGGCAAGCATGCCCCGCAGCTCCTCGATCAACGCCCCGGTGCGCTCCCAGTGTTTCTCGCCTTCGATGGAAAGAGACTCGATATACCGCTCGGCCGCGTCCCGCCCGTAGGATGGCAAAGGGCCGACGGCGGCATGATTCAGGTAGATCCACTTCTCGGTGACCGGGAACAGCCGCCGGCGTTCATCGCTGTTCAGCATCTGGCGGTTCCGGTCATTCCCCGAAGACTTCGCTCGCATCCCCGTAGAAGGGCACTTTTCGTTTCACGATGACCGAGATGTGCCGGTTCGCATAGGAGAGGGGATCGAGCTTCTCGATCAACTTCTGATCGGCGCAGCCTCGGATCTCCATGATCTGGCCCTTGGGAACGCCGTTCTGTTCGAGGAGGATACGGGCCATGTTCGCACGTTCGGTCGAGAGTTCCCAGTTCGACTCCCCGTTCGGTCCCTGGTAAGGAACGCTGTTGGTATGTCCCTCGATGGCCAGCCGGTTCGGCATGTCGCGGACGATACCCGCAAGGTGCGTCAACATCTGCTTCACGTGAGGGGTGAACCGCTCGTTGATCGTCCCAAACAGGCTGGCCTGCTGGTTGTCGACGAGATCGATTCTGATCTCCTCCTCGTTGATGCTCATCCGGACATTCGTCGAATAGCCGGGCATGCTTTTCAGCTCGGTCTTGAGCCCCGCGATATTCTTTGCGTCCTTGAGAGGACGGGGCTTGGGCATGGAAATCGGGTTGGTGACGTTCGGCCACGCCACGTTGAACGGCACGGGATACGTTTTCGGCTTGAAACCGTTGAAAAAGAGAAGGTCAGCCGTCGAGCTGAGCGGCGTCTTGAAAAAATCCTCGATGACTTTCTTGGAGTTCGGGTTGAGACCGATGACCCACATCACGAGGAAGAACGCCATCATGGCAGTGATGAAGTCGGCATACGCCACCTTCCAGGCACCGCCATGATGACCGCCGCCATGCTTTCTGGCCATGGTTATTCCTCCTGTCGTGTGCCTTCAGATCAGGCTCAGCCGCCCGTTCCCTTTGCGGAGAGGAACTTCTCAGTCTCCTCGAAGGTCGACCGGTACCGGGGTGGCACATGCCGTCGGGCGATTTCGATGCAGATCTTCGCGGCATATCCGCGGGAAAACGCATCGAGAGAATACCGAATAACCGCCATGTATGCTTCCGCATCCTTGACCTGGTTTTCGAGCGCTTTCGCGATCGGGTTACAAACACCGTAGGCAAGCAGAATGCCGAGGAACGTTCCGACGAGTGCCGCCGCCACCTTGAAGCCGATCTGCTCGAGCGGGCCGTTGATCGCCTGCATCGTGATGACGATGCCGAGAACGGCCGCCACGATGCCGAACCCTGGCAAGCTGTCGCCCGCCGTCGCGAAAATACTCGATGGAATCAGCTCCTCTTCCGCAACGACATCGAGATCGTCGATCATGATGCGCTCGATCTCGTTGTCGGCAATACCGCCCGTCACGATCATGCGAAGCGAATCACAGATGAATTCGACCGCGTGATGGTTCGCCATGATGTTGGGGAAGCGCTTGAAGATTTCGCTGTTGGTGGGGTTGTCGATGTGGCCTTCGAGGGCGAGAATGCCTTCGCGCCTCGCCAAGTCGAACAGGGCATACAGCATTTCCATCAATTCTCGATATTTTGCCTTGTCATAGACCTTCGGTTTCAACAGGCTCATGACACCAGCCACAGCCGACTTCACTCCGCCGAATCCGCTGCCGATGACGATGGCTCCGAACATGGAGCCGCCAATGATGATGAATTCAGCGATCTGCATGAGGGGGCCGATCTTCCCGCCTGCCTCCAGATACCCTGTTAATATGGACCCGAAGACGATCAAAAATCCGACAATGAATGGCATGCAGTCTCGTCCTTGTCTTCCAGCTTCCCGCGTTTCATACGCACGAGGGCAATTCTATCCTGTAAGGATATCGCACCCCCCGAAAACAAGTCACGCATTTCCTTCGGAGTCTTCGTCGGAATGTGCGCCCCGCTTTCAGAGTATCCCACCTATACTTCGGTAAAAATCAAAATTATCTGAAATACCGAACAAATCTTTACTCCGGTGGATTGTTGCGGGCAGTCCCGGCGGCGCATCACAGGCTGAGTTTTACGATTTCGGCGGAAACCTGCTCGAGCTCCATCTTCTTTTCCGCGAGGAAGCGCTCTGCATGAGCCCCGCTCCCTTTCGCGACTTCCCCCGCCCACCACGCGATCGACGCATGCAAGCCGCGTTCGATCTCACGAAGCGCCTCGAGCGCCTGTCCGACGGTCAGCCGGCCGATCATCTCGTCGGTATACCCCTCCCCCATCCCGGCCTCGGAATCGTGATCGTGGATGAACCGGTAATATGTTCCGCACTCCTGGCAGACGCGGATCTGGTCGGCGCCATAAATTCCCGCTCCCCCGACGATGCGCAGCCTGCCAACCTCAGCAGGAAGCAGCTCCGTCCCGTGAAGCAACTCCACCTTCTGGTATTCCGGAAGGTGTTTGCAAATGGAACACGATTTTATCCCATCATGGTCCTGCATGGACGCTTCTCCTCTCTCGAGATGGAATGCAATGAATCTTCATGATATGACACAAGATGCCGATACGACACCCATTCGTGTCGATTTTCCCATCCGTGAGTTTGTATGGCACGATATAGTATCGATGGAAATGAGACGGCACCATGAATGAAGAGAATATGACGAAAGCCCGTCTTCTGCAGGAGATGCAGAAGCTTCGGCAGAGGATCTCTGAACTCGAACGGAAGCTTGACGAACCATGCGGACCGATCCCAGCGGCTGCGCAACGCCCACCCGCCCCGTCAAACCCGGATTCCGCCAAACGGCAGACGCAAATCGAAGACGACCTGAATTGCAGCAGAAAGATGCTGGAATCCGCCCTGGCGAACATGTCGGACGCCGTTTTTATTTCCGATGCCGATGGGAATATCGTCGAGTTCAATGAAGCCTTCGCCACCTATCATCGATTCAAGAGCAAGGAAGATTGTTCGAGACGCATTTCCGAATGTTTCAGCCGCTTCGATGCCTTCTTCGCCGATGGAACGCCGGCTTCCTCAGAACTGTGTGCAGTGCCGCGGGCACTCCGAGGTGAACGGGGCGAAAACGTCGAGTACACCCTCCGCCTTCGAAGCACCGGCGAAACCTGGACGGGAAGATACAATTTCAGTCCCATTCGCTCTCAAGACGGCCAGATCATCGGTTCAGTCGTCATCGTTCATGAGATCACCAGGGATAAACAGGTCGCGGAATTCCTGCGTGAAAGCGAACAGCGGCTGGCCTTCCACACCGACAACTCTCCGCTGGGGATCATCGAATGGGACACGAATTTCGTCGTGACCCGCTGGTCCGGCGAAGTCGAACGGATCTTCGGCTGGAACGCCGCTGAAATCCTCGGCAGAAAGCTTTTGGACCTCAACATGATCTTCGAAGACGACATTCCCCATGTTCACAGGGTTTCGGAACGCCTCACGAGCGGCCTTTCAAGGCATGTATTTTCCTGCAACCGGAATTATACGAAAGACCGGAAGATCATCATCTGCGAGTGGTACAACTCCGTCCTGCTGGACGATCACGGCAAGATGATATCGGTCTTGTCTCAGATCCTCGATATCACCGAACGGAAGCACACGGAAGATGCCTTGAGACAGGCAACCGAGGATGTCCGAGAGCTTGCGAAAAATCTCCGCGAACTCGCCGCCGATTCCATCAGAACGGAACAGCGGGAACGTCAGCGAATCGCGACACTTCTTCACGATCACGTTCAGCAACTGCTCGTCAGCGCCCAGATGCATGTCGGCCTGCTCCGGCGAAACGGGCATCATCAAAATGGCGCCACGCTCGCGATTCTCGAAAGCACGCTGAAAGAGGCCCTCACGGCGACGACCACGCTGACGATCGACCTGTTCCCCCCCGTTCTCAGCAAGCCAGACATGACCGCCGCCTTTTCCTGGCTGGCCAGATATATGGAAGAAAAGCATTGCTTCAAAATGCATCTCGTCTCGCAAACAAAATGCGAACCGGCCACGTTCGAAGAACGGACATTTTTGTTCGAATCCGTTCGCGAGCTGATGCTGAACGTGTTGAAACATGCGGGAGTCCGAGAGGCGCGGCTGGTCATTCCCGTCGAACCCGACAACCGGTTCACGGTCGTCGTTGAGGACGACGGGCGAGGTTTCGCGCCGGATTCGATCAAACCAGGCACCAGAAAGGGGTTTGGCTTGTTTTCCATCGGAGAACGTCTTCTGCACCTCGGAGGCACGATTCTCATCGACAGCGCTCCCGGTCACGGCGCGAAGATCACGCTCTCCATCCCGTTGAAAACCGCGGAAGCCGCCAACGGCGTTCAAAGTCCGGCGGCCGAAATGAAATTCGATCCGATCCGCGTCCTCCTGGCCGATGATCACAAGATGGTCCGCCAGGGATTAACCAGCCTGCTCCAGGCGGAAGCCGATATCGAGGTGGTCGGGGAAGCGGAAAACGGCATCGAGGCGATCGAGAAGGCTCATCTCCTTCAGCCCGACGTCGTCATCCTCGACGTGAACATGCCCGAGATGGACGGCATCCAGGCCGTCTCCCGCATCTCGAAGGAGATGCCTGCCGTCAAGGTCATCGCCCTCTCCGTCTACAACGAGCAACATGCCGCCGATGTCATGCGCAGCGCGGGGGCCTACGAGTACATCCCCAAGGGGAGCCCCTTGGAACACCTGATCGCCACCATCCGTGCCTGCCAGCGAAACGGCATCTGAGCTTTTTCGTGGTTCCTTCGGGCGCTGATCTCGTCCTTCCCGGCGTGATCGATGCCCTCCGTCTGAAACGTTATCACGACGCTTTTTTCAGCAGGGATGCGTGAAAGAATGCCTCCCCGGCTTCTCCGGGCTGCTCCCGGAAGAAGCGTTTGGGGGCGTGGCACACCGGGCATTCCCAGGTTTCGAGAACATCGGCGAACGATGTACAGGGGGGGACATGATGCAGGAGGTCCCCCTTCACCGGCTGATACAGATATCCGCACAGAGAACACTCGTATCCCTTCATTATCCGATCCTCGCCATTATATATTATTATTTATATATTTTTCAAGAAAAACACCTCCCGCCATGGAATCCGCGGATGCGGGCGGAGGTGCCTCATGCCCGGCATTTCTCTTCTATCGCCGGGATACGCAAGGACATTCCATCACAGGTGACCTCTCACTTTCACCTGTGGTGAAATATACGATAAAAAGCCGGGTCAACGAAATCCCGGCAATATTCCAATATTCTAGTGAAAAACCGCTATCCTTCACGGTTACGCGAGCCCCTTCTCGAGAGCGAACCGGAGCAGCCCGACCGCATTGG
>JAKJFL010000185.1:0-6491 GCA_022704935.1 Candidatus Rifleibacteriota bacterium | reverse complement strand
CCGCCGTGATCGTGTAGAGCTGTGTCAGGATGCGCGGCAGCCTGTCGGCCCACTCGGCATCGGTCCATGCAGGGTTCATCACGGGCGTCGCGTGGAGATTGCCGTCGCCGGCGTGGCCGTAGCAGGGGATCTCGATATCCCATTCACGGGCCAGTCTCTCGACGCCTTCGACCATCGCCGGGATCGCGGCGATCGGGACGACGATGTCTTCGAGGCTCTGGCGCGGGCTGCGCACCTTGAACGCCTCGGCGATGTTGCGGCGCACTTTCCAGACGCGCTCTGACGTCGTCGCGTTGTCGGCCACGTAGACCTCGATCGCGCCGGCCGCCAGGCAGCGTTCGCCGACGATCTCGTATTCCCGTTCGACCTGGGCGGGATCGGCGCCGTCGACCGTGATCAGCAGCATCGCGCCGCACGCCTCCCACGGCAGGGACTCGTTGAGATACCGGCATGACGCCTCGATGCTCGTGCGGTCCATGAATTCTATTGCCGTTGGTATAATTCCGCCTTCGGCGACGATTTTCGGAACGACGGCGATCGCTTCCGCTGGTGTCTTGAACAGGACAAGCAGGTCCGTGCTCGCCTTCGGTAGGGGCATCAGTTTAAGCGTGATCTCGGTGAACACGGCAAGTGTGCCTTCGGAGCCGACCAGCAGCGGGATCAGGTTATACCCGGTCACGTCCTTGACGAGCTTGCCGCCGAGCTTCACGGTTTCGCCGGCCGGCGTCACGATCTCGAGGCCCAGCACGTACCGGCCGGTCACCCCGTATTTCACGGCCTTGCCGCCGCCGGCGTTCTCGGCGACGTTGCCGCCGATGCAGCAGGTTTCGAGGCTCATCGGGTATCCTGCGTAGAAGAGACCGGCATCTCGCACCCGGGCGTTGATCTCGTTGGTGACGACCCCCGGCTGGACCGTGATCGTGAGGTTCGCGGGATCGAACTCGACGATACGATTCATGCGTTCGAACGTCATCACGATCCCGCCGAAAAGCGGGACGGCCCCGCCGGAAAGGCCGCTGCCGGCGCCCCTGGGCGTGACGGGAATCCGTTCGCGACTCGCGAGCTTCATCACGGCCGCCACATCCGCCGTCGATGCAGGTTTCACGACGGCCTCCGGCAGATGTGGGTTCGCCTCGCCGCACTCGGCCGCCTCGTCGTGCGCATACGCCTCGAGTCGCTCGGAATCGCCCCAGATGACGTTCTCCGCCCCGAGGATCGTTCTCAGCTCATCGACGAGGAGCGGAGTCAATGATGTATATGCATATGTATTCATTTCTTTCCCTCCGCCGACGCCGCAGGCAGAGCCTCGATGATGGCGGGCACCGCCTCGAACAGATCGCCCACGATGCCGAAATCGGCAAACCGGAAGATCCAGGCGTCGGGATCGGTGTTCACGGCGACGATCGTCCCGGCGGTCTGCATACCGGCAATGTGTTGAATAGCACCTGATACACCAAGGCCGACATACAGCGTGGGGCTGACGGTTTTCCCGGAAAGGCCGATCTGGTGAGGGTATGAAAGCCAGCCGCGGTCAACCGCGTCGCGCGTGCCGCCGATCGCCGCTCCCAGGCGTTCCGCGAGACGCCTTGCGGGTGCGATTCCCTCGGCTTTCCTCACGCCCCGGCCGACGCAGACGATCCGGTCGGCCTCGGCGATGTCGTGGGACTCCTCGCGGGGAATGAAGCCGGTTCTGCGCACCCTCGACGCCAGCGCATCGGCCTTCGGCTTCCGGCGCTCGATAGCCCCCGCCCTGCCAGGCATTCGCGGCGCCGGGGCCGTGCTTCGCGGCCGGACCGTGGCCATCTGCGGCCGGTGTGACGGCGTTCTGATCGTGGCCATGACGTTTCCACCGATCGCGGGCCGGGTCTGGAGCAGCAGTCCCGTCTGCGGGTCGATCTCGAGGCCGGTGCAGTCGGCCGTGAGGCCTGTGTTGGCCTTGATCGCCAGATACGGCATGAGCGTGCGGCCAGTCGTCGTCGCGGCCGCGATGAAGATTTCCGGATCGCGCTCCCTGACCAGCTCGATCAGGCAGGCGGTGTAGCGCTCGCAGTCGAAATGGACCAGTTCGGGCGCCTCGATCGCCACGACGCGGTCTGCGCCACGCTCTCCCAGCTCGGCCATGTCGCGTTCGTCGATGGCGTCTCCGCACAGGACGACGGACAGCAAGGCCCCGCGGGTGTCGGCGAGGGCGCGCCCGCGCGTGAGAAGTTCGTGCGTGACCGGCAGGACCCGCCCATCGCGCTGTTCGCCTAGAACCCAGATTTCACGGTTGTTTTGCGTATTCAACTCATCTCTCCTGCCTTGATCCGAAGCTCAGACGAGGTGCCTGTCGTGCAGGAAGGCGACCAGCCTTGCCGCCGCTGCGCGCATCGCTGCAGCATCGGGAGCGGCAATCTTCTCACACGCACGCGACACGCGCGGCCTGGCGAGCGAAACCACCCGCGTCGGCGAGCCCGCGAGGCCGAGACATTCCGGCGGCAAACCAAGCTCGTCGCGGCCCCAGCATGGGATCTCGGCCGCCCTCGCGCGCTGTTTGCCCCGCAGCGTCGGCAGGCGGGGCGCGGCAATCTCCTTGACGACGGTGACGACACCGGGAAGCTTCATCTCGAGCAGTTCGTAGCCATCCTCGGTGAGACGCTCGAGCCGGCAACACCCGGCACCGGTTCCGCCCGCTGGCTCATTGCCCTCATCGATGGAAGAGACATATGTCACGACGGGCAGATCGAGCCAGGACGCAAGCGCCGGTCCCGTCTGGCCAGTATCCCCGTCGACCGCCCGTTCGCCGCAGAGAACCAGGGTCTGCCCGTCGATACCGAGCCGCTGAACGGCCGCTGCGAGAACCCGGCTCGTCGCCCAGGTGTCGGCGCCGGCGAAGGACTTGTCGCTGAGCAGAACACCTCTGTCGGCTCCCATGGCGATCGCTTCGCGAAGCGCCGTCACGGCTTTGGACGGCCCCATGGTGAGGGCGACGACCTCGCCCCCGTGCCGCTCTCTGAGCCTGAACGCCGCTTCCAGCGCATACAGGTCGAGAGGGTTGATGATCGCCTCGACCCCGTCACGAATCATCGTTCCGGTTTTCTCGTCCATCTTCACCGAGTTCGTCTCGGGCACCTGCTTGATCGGGACGATGCAGCGCATCCGTTCCTCCCTGTCGTGAAAATTTCGTGACACGGAAAAAACATATCATGCGCGAACATCCGGTACAAGCCGTGATCGAACCAAGACGAGCGCGTCAGTTTTACAACCCCTGAAGCCTGGAATTTATGCCGACATCCGGCATGGCAAGCAGGAACCGCCTACATCGAGGTCGAGCGGGTCGAACGCATTTCTCCCTCGGGAATCCTTTCGGCCGCTGTCATCGCTCAGAGCATGTAATCGTTTTCGACCTCTACCATCAGCTCGGTGCCGGCCGGGATGTCTATGTGATGCCCCTTGACGAACACCCCGCCGACCACGCCGATCGGGCCGAGGATGATGTAGCCGGCCGCAGACGCGCCGGCGGCGAGACCCATCGACTGGTTCGCCTTGATCGAGCGCTCGCCGAGCACGATCGGAATCTGCGTTCCGCGAACGCTCGTGACGAACAGATACCGGATCTTGATGCTCCCGTTCCTGCCGAACCGGCCAGGGCCGCGAACCTTCTCGAGCTGCGCCTGGGCGATGGCCCCCTTCTTGATCACGATCCGCTTCCCGATCTGGATGGCATCGACGACATTGAGCATGACCATCTCGCCTGTCCTGTTCGTGCGCGTCGACAGTGTTTTTGCAAGTTTGAGCCGCACCAGGGTCCCCTTCGGGATCAGCGTATCCGCCATGCTCGCGGCCGGAAGAAGAAGCAGACACATCATGATCGCCAGGAAAGACATGTTTTTCATCGTTACTCCCCATCGTGTATTTTTAGATATATATTTATCCGGATCATCCATCGACATGGAGGCTGGCTGGCCTATGCCGTATTCACGAGTGTTTCACGGACTTTGCTCGCGAGATCCTTGATGTCGAATGGCTTTTGAATGAACATGGTCCCCGGTTCGAGCACGCCGTGATTGCCGATGACGTCAGCAGTATATCCAGACATATACAATACTTTCAGAGTTTTCTTCATCGTTTCGCGCATGCGCTCATACACCTGTTTTCCGGTCATATCCGGCAGAATCACATCCATCAGCACCAGGTCGATCTTCCCGCCTTCCCGTTCGCCGATCGCAATCGCCTCGGCGCCGCAGGAGGCGGCAAGGGTCCGATATCCGAACTCCCTGAGCATGGTGGTCGTCAGGTCGCGTACCATGTCCTGGTCTTCGACGATCAGGATCGTCTCGTTTCCCCCGACGGTTTTGCGTCTGTCTTCAGCCGGCTGATGTGCGGCCTCGGAAGTCGCCTTCGAGGCCGGAAAGAAGATTTCGATGGCCGTTCCCCTCCCGATCTCACTGGAAACGGTGATGCAGCCGGAATGCTGCTGGACGATCCCATGGACGATGGCGAGCCCGAGGCCCGTTCCCTTGCCAGCACCGTGCCCGTGGGTCGTGAAAAAGGGCTCGAACATCCGGCCGATCTCTTCGGCAGACATGCCCACACCCGTATCCCTCACCGTGAAGACGACGTGCAGTCCGTCGGAAATCTCAGGATGCAATTCCATGAATCCCTTGTCGGGCTTCTCGAAACGCGTCTCGAAAACGAGGTCGCCGCCGCTCGGCATCGCGTCCTGCGAGTTCAGGGCCAGGTTCAGAATGATCTGTTCGATCTGTCCGGAATCGCCCATGATGCCGGCGATATCAGGTGTGAAACGGCATTCGACACGGATGTCCTCCCGCAGGGTCCGGTGGAGCATCGGCATGAAATCCCGGATGACCGCGTTGAGATCGAGATGCCGGATGTGCAACACCTGTTTGCGGGCAAAGGCAAGCAGTTGGGAGATGAGGGCCCGGCACCGGTTTCCCGCCGTGCTGATATGGTCGATCATCGGCCTGAGCCGGTCGGAAGGCGGAACCAGTTGTTTCATGATTTGGGCATAGCCCAGCACGGGCGTCAGCATGTTGTTGAAATCGTGAGCGACTCCGCCCGCGAGCCTCCCGATGGATTCGAGCTTCTGGGCCTGCCGCAACTGTTCCTCGACGAGACGAAGTTTCTCGTCTGCCTCTTTGCGGGCCGAGATGTCGCGGACCGTCGCGATGACGCACGGTTCACCCGACAGATCGATCCGCCGAAGGCCCACTTCGGTCCAGAACAGACGCCCTGTCGTATCACGGCTGCGCCATTCGAATACCGGCGATTCTCCTGCCAGTGCACGCCCGATCCACCTGAGGCCATCTTCGGCCGTGTAGGGTGACTCTCCGCTGCTGGTGAGCCCGAGGTTCATCCCGACAGCCTGCTCTCTGGTGCTTTTGAACATCTCACACATTCGGTCGTTCACCCGAATGATGTCACCATTAGATTTGTGGACGAAGATGGCGTCGTTCACCCCGTTGAACAGCGCTTCAAGCATCTGCTCGTTCTCGGCGATCTGCCGGACCATCACGTTTGCGCTGTCGGCGAGGTTCCGGAGCTCGTCGAAACTTCCCCTCTCGACGTCTCTCCAGGCGTTCCCCTTGCTGATGCTGGAGATCGAACTGATCAGATCGTTGACGGGGCCGGCGAAACGCCTGCCACCCCATGCGCCAAGAATAGCTGCAATCAACGCAGAAATGACGATGAACAGAGTCAGGAAAAAGGTGTAATCCCCCCGCGCAGAATCGATGCCGGCCAATACAGGCTGAAGAGCCGAAAGCGCTTCCTCCACCGGAAGAACGAGCCCGATGCTCCAGCCCGCCTGCCCGATCGGGCAGTAGGCGACGATCTTGATTCCGTCGGGAAACTCGATCGTTTCGACGCCCGTTTTCTGTGCAACCATCTGCCCATAGAGGCTTTCCAGCGTCACGGAACATCCTTCGGCAATGGTGCCCTGGAGCGCCTGCTCGAGACGACTGTTCCAGGCCTGGGTGCCGAGCGGTCTGCATGATTCCCTGAGCGCCTCCTTCAGCAGAGGAGTGCAGGCCAGATCCTCGATACCAGCTTCGGGCAGTGCCAAGGGCGCGCCGGTCGCGGAGATCATGAAGGCGTAACCGCTCCTGCCGATATGCAATCCTCTCAGCCACTCCACCAGATTCTGAATCGTGACGTCGACCCCGAGTGTTCCGAGGAATCTGTCGTCGCGATACAGCGGAGCGACGCAGCTGATCATCCAGATTTTCTTGATTTCATCGAGATACGGCTGCATCCATCGGATTTCGCGGGTCGGATTTTTTTCGGGAGTATAGAGCGTCAGATATTCTTCTTTCGTCTCGTCCAGGTCAGCGAGATTCGGGTTCGAGGCGATTCCGGCAGCGTATTCATCAGGGCAGGCGCTGACGATGCCCGTGGCCGAAACGACCCACACCAGATCGCAGGAATCACTGTGCTTTTCGAAAACGGCGAGTTGCCAGGGCATCAGTCTGGCCATGCAATTGAGAATCTCC
>JAKJFL010000184.1:0-6510 GCA_022704935.1 Candidatus Rifleibacteriota bacterium | reverse complement strand
CAATCGAGCCGCCCCGGCAGCCTGCCCCTCCCCCCCGGTTCGACGGGGAAAATGGTGATGTCGTCGAGGTCCGGAAAGTTCCGGCAATGCCGTCGATGCCGGCAGCTTCTTCACGACAACCGGGTGGCAAGATCGACCTCGACCCCGAAGTCATCAGGCAGGCCTTCGCGGATGCCCGGGGAAACATCACCAGGGCGGCCGCGATTCTCGGGGTTCACAAGGCGACCCTGTACAGGCACCTCAAAACCCTCAACCTGTCCCGCACCGACCTCGAAGGCTGAGGGTCAGGCGAACGACTCCAGAAGCGCCGGCAAGCCGGCGAACGAGTCGAGGGTGAAGCTGGGCGGCCGTTCGAGGCGGTCCTCGCTTCCTGCGAGATACTTCCCTGTCCTGACGAGAATGCCTGTCAGTCCCTGCTTCATCGGCGCCGCGACATCGAACTCGGCGTCGTCCCCGACGATGGCCATGCGGCCGGGGCTCGTGCCGTATGCGTCGGCGATGCTCGAGAACAGGGTGGGGGACGGTTTTCCGAATACGGTCGCCTGCTGGCCGCTCGCGTATTCGAGGGCGGCCGTCAGCGGCCCAAGGTCCAGACACAGCCCGTCCGAACCGCGGTAATACCGGTTTCTCTGAAGGGTGTACAGCTTCGCCCCGCGCATCAGCAGACGGAACGCGTCCTGCACCTGCCGGAACGTCGCGTCGAGCGATTCATCCCCGACCAGCACGGCATTGCCGCCCTGCTCGTCGATGGAGAACCAGTCCGCTTCGCTCCGGTCGCGGGGTGGAAGGAAGGCATATCCGCTCGTGCGGCCTTCCTTACGCATGATCTGTCGCGCGACCGCCCACGGGGTGTAGACCTCGCCCGGTTCGCACGGGAATCCGAGGTCGTTCAGGAGCTGATGAATGGCCTTCTGCGACTGTGACGTCGTGTTCGTCACGAACACCGTCCGCATATGTCGGCGGACCTCTGTCAGCGCATCTGGAGCGCCGGGAAAGGCGGCCCAGGACCCTGACGGTGTTTTGCCCATCAGCGTTCCGTCGATATCGCACAGCAGGACATCCCATGGGGTGCTCATCGGTTGCTCCTGTATCCGATCACGTCCAAAGACTCGTCACGGCTGGCGGACGACCGATCCTGCCTCGAGCACCTGTGCGTCGACGAGTTTCGTGGCGGCCGTGAATTCCGGTGAATCGACGGCTGCAGCATCGTCCAGAGGACCCGTTAAAATATATTCGTATCGATATATCAACAGCAGGGCCGACAGAAAGACCTTCTTCGGGTTCTCGGGCATCGGAAGATTGCGCCAGTTCGCTTCGAAGGTCAGTGGTTTGAGAGGCAGCCTGAGGATGGTAACGGTTCCGCTCGCTCCCGAAACACGGAAGTAACTGAACGCATCTGGTTCGGGGCCCTTTACTATAGTATAGTTTCTGGAATAGACCTCGTGAAGCGCCCCGTGGAAGGCGATTACACCCTTGCCGCTCCAGACGGCGCGATCGTTCTCGGAGATGCCGGTAGGTTCGGGCTCGGCTGGATTCAGGTAGACCGAAAGAAACGGAGTGCGCGTGTCGAAATACTTCTGTGGCGTCATTGAGAGCCCATTGACGGTCACGTCTTTCTGGGGAATGATCAGGGCCGGGTAAGGGCTATCGGCGGAGAACGTGCGTCCGGTCGGCGCGATGAACCCTTCCTTTACCCGGAGATGATCGCGGTTCGACATCCACTTGCGCAGATTTTCACCTTCCGGAAGGAGGTTCAGACCGTATCTGTCGACAACGCGGTCCGCGGCCGCCCCGGCGTCCAGCCAGGCGGGAAACTCGAAAAACTTCAGAAAGAACGTGAACGAACCCGGGGCCGGTCTGGAAGGAAGCATGAAATCCAGGCCACGAATGCCGTCCAGGTCGATGTTCGTGATGTCGGCTGCCTCCGGAACGGCGTCCGGAGACACCTTCACTGCGGGAACGGCTTTCCAGACGTCATCGGCAGAATGCTCCCCGCTGTCGAGAAAAGCGAAATGGAATCCCAGTTTTTCGTCGACGGCCCAGGCGGGCCCCTCGGCGCGGGCCGGGGCGGAGAAGCAGACTAAAGTTGCGATCGCGGCCAGGACGGCGAGATGAAAGCGCATGATCAACCCTCCACGTTCGCGGGCGCGAAGGCCGCTCCCGCCGACTTGCGCCATGCGGTCGGCATGGTGCCGGTGACGTTTTTGAACACCTTGTGAAAATAGTTCGTGTTATTGAATCCGACCGAGCGGGCGATCCGCTCGACGGTCTCCCCGGTTCCCTTCAGCCTCTCGCAGGCGCGCCTGATGCGGAGAGAGTTGAGATACTGGAAGACGCGCTGGCCTGTCGACTTCTTGAAGATGCGGCACAGGTGGTTCTTCGAGACCCCGGCCCAGTCGGCGACCTCTTCGAGCGAGAGCTCCCGGTCCATGTGCGCCTCGAGGAACATGCCCACCTTCGCCGTGACCGGGTCTGCCGGCACCTGCTCGCGGTTCGCCTCGGAAAACATCCGCACGAAATTGACCAGCAGCTCATCGAACGCGGCCTCGATCGCCGTCGCGTATCCCCAATAACGGCCAGTGGCCTCGGCATGAAGCTTCGACACGGCGGCGGAGATGTCGCGGCCGGTGTTCCGGACCGTGCACTGACAGCTTGAGAAGCTGCCCATGACCACCCTCACGTCGCCGCCGACGCCGCTGATGAACGATTCGAGGACAGCGCGGTCGAACATGACCAGGAAAAAGCCCACCTCGACGTCGGCGTCGAAAACCTTGGTGCAGTCGTGCGACAGGGCGAACGACACGAGCCGCTCGTGCAGGTGGTGGGTCAGGGTCGTGGTATCCGAGTGAAAATGCCCCTTCTCGCAGATGAAAATGCCGATCCGGCCGCTCTTGAGGGTAAGGCTGGTCTTTCGCCGGAACTGCCCGTCGAACCGGTACAGGGAAAAATCCCGATGTTCGAAAACAAGCCTCATGAACGGGTGCTCGAGCAGGTTTGCCATAGTGTCCTCCCGCAGAGGCCGAACCCGCAATGTATGCGGGTTCGGCCGGGCCTTCATCTTCAGGGGATCAATGATCCGTCGAAACCGGGGGAAGGTTGGGGTTTCCCGCGACCTTGCCCGTTCCATGGCATTTCGGGCAGGCATAGGGATAGTTGCCGGGGCCACCGGTCAGCCGGCCCGTGCCCTTGCAGTCGGGGCACATCTGGGTGCTCTGCTCCATCGAGGCCTGCGGGGCCGCGCCTTCCTTCGTGCCGTCTTCGTTCTGGCCGTGGCAGAACTTCAGGTTCTTCTTCAGATACTCCTCAAACGCCTGGCAGAACTGGGCGAGGTCGTTCGGGTCGCGGCTCGTCAGGATGTTGCCGTCTACGACGACGGGCTGGTCCTCGACGACCCGGCCGCCGGCGTTGCGCAGGTCGGTGCGGATATCGCCGACGCCGGTGATCTCACGGCCCTTCACGAGGCCCGCGCTGATGAGCACCTGCGGCCCGTGGCAGATCGAGGCGATCAGCTTGTTGGCCTTCTGCGCCTTCTGCACGAAATCGAGAATCTTTCCGTCGGTGCGCATGATGATGGGGTTCCAGGCGCCGCCGGGGATGATCACCGAGCAGTAGTCGGTGGGGTTTGCTTCGGAAACGGTCTTGGTGACCGGAATCCAGACGGATGGCTTGAGGAACCGGACGGCCATGACGCGGCCCTTGATCCAGTCGGGGGTGATGACATCCACGTGTGCGCCGCGGGCCCGCAGATACCTGAGCGGATAGGTTCCCTCGACTTCCTCGAAGCCGTGGGCGCAGACGAGGGCGACCTTGATTCCCTCCATGCTTTTCGGATCCGCCACCGGAACCTCGGGAACGTTGTAGGGCATGCCGGAGTCCACTTCCTCGAACCTCACGGCCTGAAATGTGGGTTCGGCTGCGAACGACGCCATGGCGCCGACCAGGATCAGGAGACTCAGAACCAGAAAGAGACGCTTGTTCATACGGATACCTCTTCTTTTTCTCGACTTCCAAGGCTTGTTCCGGTGACGATCACCGGGTTGCGCCTTGATACCGGAAGTTTACACGGCCGATGCCGCTCCGAAAAGGAAGAACATTTCCCTGTTTCAGGAACAAAATCACCCTGGCGGGTTGTCAATCCGTATCAGTGCTGTTCCGGCGCCGATGAGGCCGGGCCCGGAGTCGCTTCCGCCGATCCTTCGGCGGGGGGCTCGAGACGCCGACGCGGTTGCGGCCTGCGTGCTTGGCCTCGTAGAGGGCTTCGTCGGCGATCTTCATCATCTCGACGGTCGTTTCGGCGTAGTTGTAGGGAAGCGCGCTGAGGCCGAGGCTGATCGTCACCTTCAGATCGCCCTTCGGGCCCGGGAATATCGACGATTCGACCTTCTGGCGCAGGCGCTCGGCGAACAGCCGGCCGCCCTCGAGGTCGGTTTCCGGCAGGATCACGCAGAACTCCTCGCCGCCGTAGCGCGCCGCCACGTCGGTGTCGCGGATGGTGCAGCGCACGATCTTCGCGACCTCGCGCAGGACCATGTCGCCGGTCTGGTGGCCCCACGTATCGTTGAACTTCTTGAAATGATCTATATCGGTCATTATAAATGAAAGCGGTTTCTCGTACCGCTTTGCCCGCCGGAACTCCTCCTCCATGCGCGACTGGAAGTGTCGGCGCACGATCAGGCCCGTCAGTCCGTCGATCGTGGCGAGGTTGAACAGCCGCGCTTTCTCGACGACCACGGCGGCCTGGTTCGCCATCGTCAGAGCCATCTGGAGGTCCTCGTGGTCGAACACGTCGGCCGCCTTGTTCACGATGTTCATGACCCCGATCGGCGTGTCCCGCACCTGGAGGGGAACGCACAGGATCGACCGCACGGCGCCGCGCCCGCCCGCGAACTGCTCGAACCCCTTTTCCCTGACCGTGTCCTGTATCAGCTTCGGCTGCCCGCTCGAGAACACCTCGCCTGCGATGCCGGCGCCTTCACGGAACTTCGCCAGCAGTTCGGGATCGACGGCCGCCTCGCCCTCCACACCGAAAACGACGGCCGCCTCCACGAGGCTCTCATACCGCTCGTCCAGCATGAACAGCGAACCCCGCTCGGCGCCGAGGGCCTGCACGCACCGGGAGAGAATCGTGTCCAGGGTCCGCTTGAGGTCGCCCATGAAGTTCACTGCCTGGCTGACTTCGTTCACCATCGACAGTTCGCGCACCTTGCGGGCCAATTCCCGATTGCGCTGCCGGAGGTCGCCGAGCTGCTGGCCGAGACGCATCAGCGCCCACTCGACCGGCAGAAGGAGCAGGAACGGCACGGTCTCGAGCACCAGGTCGCGCTTGAAGGCGAACACCGCGAGAATGGGCCAGCCGAGCCAGAGCACGGCGATCGCAAGGTTGCCGGCGACGCTCCCCGTCCGCCAGATGATCCAGGCGGCGAAGAGGGCGACGGCCAGCAGCAGCACGCACGTGCGGGAAGGGGCGATGCGATGCAGAATGCGGCCGCTCGCGATGTTGTGGACGAGATTCGCATGGATTTCCATGCCGGAAATCGCCCCGAACGGGGAGAATTTCACGTCCTCGGATGTGCCCTTCGCCCGCGTACCGACGATGACGGCCTTGTCGCGCATCAGCCCGGTCTGGAAGCGCCCTTCGAGCACCTCGTGGTAGGCGACGTCGTCGAAATACCCCGTCTTTCCCCCGTAGTTCAGCATCAGGGAGCTGATCGGAGAACCCGGATGGGTGCGTTCCCGGCGGGTATAGAATTCCAGCGTCCTGCCGCCGATATTTATGCCGCCTGGTATTATATCGATACCGACATCGAGCAGGTTGGCCGCGATCACGAGGCCGAAGCAGCGATACACCTCTTCCCCAAGCTTCTTTTCCAGGAACAGGTGACGCATCACGCCGTCGGTGTTCGTGAACTGGTGTTCCATGTCGATGAACCCTTCCGACGCGACGGGGGCCCGGAGTCCGGGAATCGGCCGGTCGGCCACTAGGCGCTCGACCATCTCGCACGTGTCATTGTCGAGAACGGTTTTTTTCACCATCACGAGGGGCAAAACGACCTTGCCGAACGAGGCGACTGCCTTCGCGAAGATCGCGTCGTCTTCGGGGCCCGCGATCGACGGCTCGCTGAACATGATGTCGAACGCCGCCACCCGCGCGCCGGCCGATGCGAGAACATCGAGCAGGCGGGCATGGATCGCGCGCGGCCACGGCCACGGGCCGAGTTTCGCGATGCATTCGTCTGTGATCGAAACGAGCACGACGTCGCGGCTTGGCGGCAGCTCGCCCCGGGTGCGGAACCGCAGGTCGATACTGCCGTTCTCGAGGTCGACGAACCAGCCATTGTAAAACAGCAGGATGGCGACCAGACCGAACACGAGGCCGGCCAGGGCCTCGCCGCTCACGGCGAACCGCCCCCGCCCCCGAAACGACGCGTTCACATCAGTCATTATTATACATCATGTTATATGATTTATGAACGGCAGGATTGGAATCGCACCGGCATGCGTAGGGGCGGG
>JAKJFL010000183.1:0-6517 GCA_022704935.1 Candidatus Rifleibacteriota bacterium | reverse complement strand
GAGTTCGCCCACGCGCGACACGAGCTTTTCGGCTTTCTGCAGGAGACTCTTCGGGTCGCAGTCGAGGATCTTCGCGAGGTCGCGGGTTTCCTGGCGCATCGTCTGGAGACGCGCATAGGCGCCGGCACCGGTCACGGCCTCGATGCGGCGCACGCCCGAGGCGATCGACGACTCGCCCAGAATCGCGAACATCCCGATTTCCGACGAGTTGGAAATATGCGTTCCGCCGCAGAGTTCCTTCGAGTAGTCTCCCACCCTGACCAGGCGCACGACGTCGCCGTATTTCTCACCGAAGAGGGCCATGGCGCCGAGTTTCACGGCTTCATCGTAGCTGGTCTCGACGGTGTTCACCGGCAGGCTTTCGAGTACGCGGTCGTTGACCCGCTGTTCGATTGCTCCGAGCGTCGTCGGATCGATCGACTGGAAATGGGTGAAGTCGAATCTGAGCCGGTCAGGGTCGACGGCCGAGCCGGCCTGCTTCACGTGGCCGCCGAGGAGCTCCTGGAGGGCCTTGTGGAGCAGATGCGTCGCGGTATGATTGCGCATCGTCGCCCGCCGGGAGGCGATGTCGACATGGAGCTCGACCTGGTCGCCCTTTCCGAAGCGGCCGGCGCCGGCCCATACGCCGCGGTGAATGAATACGTCCTCGACCTTGTCGGTCGTGTGAACCGTGAATTCGGCGCCCTTGCCTCGAATCACGCCGTGGTCGCCGATCTGGCCGCCCGATGCCGCATAGAACGGCGTGCGGTCGGTGATGACTAGCAGTTCGTCGCCGGCTTCGACCACATTCATCACCTTGCCGGTGTCGGTCATGGCCGCGTACCCGGTGAACACTGTTTTCCCGTAATCAGCCGGGTTGATGGCACTGAAGTTCACGAATGCGGAGACGACATTGGCGCGGCCGCGCTCGCGCTGTTTCTCGAGTTCGGTGTTGAATCCGGCTTCGTCGACGAGCAGCTGTTCTTCCTTGCAGATCTCGCGGGTCAGGTCGAGCGGGAATCCGTAGGTGTCGTGCAGCAGGAAGGCGCGGGCGCCGTCGAGCTGCGTCGTGCCGGCCTTCTTCAGGTCGGCGATGTAGCCGTTCAGCATCTCGCTGCCGGTCTTGAGCGTCTGGAGGAACCGCTCCTCCTCGCTCTTCACGACGCGGGTGACGAGTTCGAGGTTCTGTCCGACCTCGGGGTAAGCGTCCATGATGCGGGCGACGGTCGGAACGATCGTGTGCAGGAACGGCTCTTCCTGACCGAGATACTTATAGCCGAACCGGGAAGCGCGGCGCAGGATCTTTCTGAGCACGTAGCCGCGGCCTTCGTTGCCCGGCAGCGCGCCGTCGGCGATCGCGAACGAGAGGGCGCGGACGTGGTCGGCGACGACCTTCAGGGCGGTGCGGGTCTTGCCACCCTCGGCAAAATGCTTGCCGGTGTGCTTCTCGACGGCGCCGACGATGCCCGAGAAAACGTCGTTCTCGAAGTTGTCGAGCTTGCCCTGGAGGATCGCCGCGAGGCGTTCGAGGCCCATGCCGGTATCGATGTTCTTCTTCTTGAGCGGCGTTAGCGCGCCGTCTTCGGCCCGGTTGTACTGCGTGAACACGAGGTTCCAGAACTCGAGATATCGCGGACAGTCACAGCCGGGCGCACAGTCGGGCGATCCACAGCCGATGCCGGGGCCCTGGTCGATGTAGATCTCGGAGCAGGGGCCGGACGGGCCGACGCCGATCGTCCAGAAGTTGTCCTTGTCGCCAAGGGTGATGATGTGGTCGGAAGGGACACCGATGCTCTTGTGCCAGATCTCGCGCGCCTCGTCATCGCTGTGGTGAACCGAAACGTAAAGTTTCTTCACGTCGAGATTCACGACCTTGGTGATGAACTCCCAGGCCCAGGCGATCGCGTCTTTCTTGAAATAGTCGCCGAAACTGAAGTTGCCCAGCATCTCGAAGAACGTGTGATGGCGGGCCGTGTAGCCAACGTTCTCGATGTCCGTCGTGCGGAAGCATTTCTGACAGGTGGCGGCGCGCTTGAGATCGGTCTTGAGACCGAGGAAATACGGTTTGAAGGGGGCCATGCCGGCGCTGTTGAAGAGCAGCGTGGGGTCATCCTGCGGGATCAGCGAAAAAGAGCCGCGAACGTAGTGTTCGTGACCCTTGAAGAAATCGAGAAACTTGGATCGGACGGTTGCGGTGTTCATGGGGTCGCTCCTGGTCGGATTCGAAGAATATATATCATTATACAGCTATTCGTATTTTGCGTTGAGAACCCTCGAGTAGACGCGGGTCACGAAAGTCCTCGTCTTGACCGGCGCGCCGGCCTTGTCATACAGCTCGTTCATCGAGAGCTGAACCTCGACGCCGCGCACCTTCGAGAGATCGTTCAAGCCGTTGCCGGGATTGGTGGGAAAATAGTAATGCGGAGCCAGGTATTTCTGGTACTGGTCGAGGCTTTCGCCGTTGTCGCGGTTCCGGAAGATGATGCCGTCGGTGCCCCAGATCTTGAGATAGTCGAGCTGCCTGGTCACGATGGCGCGCTTGATCTTTCCCTTTTCCTGGCGATAGATGATCTTCTGGGCGCCAGGAGAATCCTTGTATCGGTCGGGACCCTCGTAGGACCAGGTGACGGTGGTCGTGCCGTCGCCGATGCGCTGCGGCACCTCGATGGTCATCGAGAAGAACAGGGCGTTGTCCTCGGCGAACAGGTTGCCGCGGAACACGGTGTCGAGGCTGACGAGCTTGGTCATCTCTCGCAGATCGCGCTCGATGAGCATCAGGAATTCGCGGGCCTCGTGCAGGGTGTCGAGCGACTGGCGCTGCCGCTCGAGGCTGACGAAGGTGCGGTTGAGGAACACATATCCCGTCACGAGAACGATCCCGAAAAGCAGGAGCGAGATCATGACTTCGACGAGGGTGACGGCACGGCGCGCGGGGCGATGTGTATATTGCATGATATTCATATCCTTCACGGCGTGGAGGTCGGCAGCGAAGGCGTGAACGAACTGTTCAGGCCCGAACCGAGCGTTTCATCGGAAAGGATCGTCGCGAGCTCGAAGGATTTCTCCTTCCCCTTTTTGTTGCCGGTCCCCGGGATGGACTCGGTGAAATACACGATCGCCCTGATCCGGATGCGCCGTTTCTGAAGCTCGTAATCGGGCGAGCCGGCGTCGGGATCGACGTTCGGATAGAACGAAAGGCGCGCTTCGCGGGTGTATTCGACGCCGGGCGAGTTCCAGGTGCCGTTCGCCTCGCGCGGCGTGACGTATTCCTTGAAAGGCCCGTCGACCGGGTCGGAAGCCGAGAGTTCGATTAGCTGGCGAAGCTGGGCGAACGGCCGGCTCTTGAGTTCCTCGATCTTCAGCATGGCGAGGTTGGCTGCCACGACTTCGTTGATGCTCTTGTAGGTGACCTTTTCAGACACCCCGAACAGCAGAATGATCGGAAGCATCACCAGCGAGGCGATCGAGAGCGCCACGAGGATTTCCACGAGCGTGATGCCCCGTCCGAGAGCCTGGGAAGCGGCTCTGCGCACATCAGGCAAATTTCGTGCCGAAGACGCTAACGTCGCCTGCAGTTCATGCCGATGAGAATCGTGGAAAACCAGAGAACGAAGCGAGGGAACAAACATGAAGATAGACCGAAAGCACATGGGCCTGATCCTGGCCTCCTTCATAGCCTTGTCATTCAATAGTCACTTCGCTCAGGCCGCAAGAAAAACGCAGGAAATCCTGCAGCCGGCGAAGGTGTATGCCTTCAAGAAAACCGCAACCGCGTACGTGCCTCTCGCAGAAGTGAAAGACGCGCCCGTGGTCGTCAAGAAGACCGGTGTCAGAATAGATCGACGCAACTTGTATATCGGTGGATATGTGGTCAACACCTCGAACAAGGCCGTGCCGCACGTGAGAATCTATCCCACGTTCGTGAGCAAGCCTCAAAACCTGGTCAATCTGTCCGCTCAGCTGAACCACGATGAACTCAACCTTTCTCCGAAGGAAACGCGGCGCTTCGTCATCATGCGCCCGATTTCGGATGTGAAGGACCTGCTCGAGAACAACGTTCCGGTGTCCGAAAACTGCGTTCTCAATTGCCGCCTTCTCTAGCCTCGAGCCGCCCGATCTCGGTGATAACGCGATCCCATTCAGGCCCCTGCTCGGCAGGGGCCTGTTCCTTCATAAGCTGAAACGCCGACAGATACGATTCCTTGGCTTTCAGCTTCATGTTCTTGCGGGTATACATGTCTCCAAGGTTCTGGAAGGCATACACCAGGATATCGAGATTCTCACGCTTTCCGCCCGACTTGAGGAGCTGCTCGCGAAGAAGGCCTTCGAGCTTGAGAATGCCGAGGTTGTCTGACGCATCGAGGGCCATGACGGCGTCTTTCAACTCGAGGGCGACGGGCGACGAACGCTGACGCTGGAAATCGCTCTGCTCTTTTTCCTGCTCGTCCGCGAGACGGCGGCCAGCCTCGTATTTTTCGATGGCGAAGCGGCGGCGCCGGTCGCGGTGATTCTCACCCTTGGTATCGACGGCCAGCACACGGATGGTCTCGCTGGGCAGGCCAAGCTCGATGAGATCTTCCTCGTTTGTCTCGAGCGACGAAGATGTCTTGCGCCAGAGGGACGAGCCCTTGAGGAACGAGAAATATCCGCCGCTTTTTCCGGTAGGGGTGGGATCGCTGATCGTATTCGAGGCCGGCAGGCCGGGAATTCCCAGGTCGCCGCCGAAATGATAGAGCGTCACGCCGGCGACGGCCGCGACACAGAGGCCGGCAAGCCAAAGCTGGGGGCTCTTCCACCAGGGGGGAAGGGGCTGCTCTTCTTGCCCGTGCTTGCGACGGGGAGGATACAACGGTCTGACCATCGGTTCTCCAGAACTCCAGAATGTGGATGCAGGACACCAAAGACTCGGATTTCGAAAGTATACCAGAGGCGGAATTCCCTGTCCATTTCATTGAGACCGGGCATTCGATCTCATGATGGGAGAGGAATTCCGGTGACATTCCACCTCAATTCGGTATGTTGCATGACGCGGACGGGGTGTGTTATATTCGGTGGTCAGTGGCAGGAGAGGACAGCCGCATTTTTGGAGTAATCACGCTTGCACAGCGCCAGCACGATTCAGCACGCTTACGACCGATACAGCACGATGTATGATCTCTTCTTCAAGCCCTGGCTTGAGGATGGGCACCGTATCGCCGTGGAACAGCTCGATCTCACACCGGGCCAGACGGTCCTCGAGGTCGGCGTGGGTACGGGCCTGAGCCTCGAGTATTATCCTCCGCAGGCCTCGGTCATCGGGTTCGATTTCAGCCACGGCATGCTTTGCCATTCGCGGAAACGGGCCGACGAGTGCTCCTGCCCCACCCAGCTGCTCCAGATGGATGTTTCGAAGATGGCATTCGCCCCGCGCACCTTCGACAGGATCCTGGCGGCATACGTGCTCACGGTCGTCCCCGACACCCGTCGCGCCATCCGGGAGATCCTGCGCGTCGCGAAGCCGGGAGCGAAAGTCGTGCTGATCAACCATCTGCGCAGCAGAAATTCCATCCTCTCCTGGATCGAAGATCGGTTTCACCCGGTTTTTTCGAAGCTCGGCCTCTTCACTCTCGATCGCGACCTCCTCTCGATCCTTGAATCCTGCGGAATCCGAGACTACTCCCTGACCCCCACGACATTCCTCGGACTTCACCACGTCATTTCATTCACCGTACCGGAGCACATCTGATGCGAAACTGCCCGGCAGCACCTGCCGGGCCATCGCGATGAAGGAACGAAGGCCGCGTTTTCAACGCCGCGTGCCACGCACTCGACATCGCAACCGTCCGCCCTGGAGCGGACCACATTTCCCGGGTTCGACCTTTTTCAAGCGTTCCCGGCAACAAATCGGAGACATTCATTCGTGAGACGTTATCGCCGTTCTACAACCGTTCAAAAATCCGCCGAAGACCTCGAGCGCGAGTATCTGACCATCAAGCAAGCCCTGCTCCAGAACATCGCCATCATCGAGGAACGGCTCCAGAAAACCTTTTCCAGCCCCAAACCCTGGAAGTTCCAGCATGCCGACCATGTGCTGGTTGAAAGCAACGAAGTGATCGATCTCGTGTTCGAGCATTCCGCGGCTGACGACAAGCGCTTCGTCGTCGTCGACATCTGCGTTCCCTACCTCGCCCGCGGCCAGAAATATACCCTCGACACCAAGGCCAAGCAGTTCCAGAAGGAACAGGGCGTCGCCGCGACCCGCGTCAAGAAGGCCCTGCTGATGCTCAAGCGCAGCGGCGAAACGCTGACCCCGCCCTCGACAAAGCTCAGCAGCCGCATCATCGAACTGGACATCTCCGTCCTGACCGTCGAAGAGCCGGCGCCCATCCAGGCGCCGCAGGAAAAACCGGCCGCGCCCGTCTTCACCCCGGAGCTGCTCGAAGCCCTGAAGCGCACGATCGTGCACGAGTGCCTTGGGACGATGTACAAACGGCGCAACAAATACATCAGGAAGGGGCTCTGGCGCTGGATCGAACGGGAGATCATGGATCCCAACGTC
>JAKJFL010000182.1:0-6544 GCA_022704935.1 Candidatus Rifleibacteriota bacterium | reverse complement strand
GGTGTCCTGAATGTCTTTTGAATACTCGCCGATGCCCAGCAGGCCGCCGTATGCAGCCGTTCTGTCGACGATCGCCTGCCTGTCGAACGTATAGGTGACGATGCCCTTTTTCACGGACTTTGCATCCTTCATGGCATACGAACTCTTGAAATTGAACTTGGCGGCGCCGAGCAGGAGATACGCGGTTTCGCCGATTCCCTTAAGGGCGGAAACGACGGGCGACGCTTTTTCTTCCGTCACTTCCTTGACGGAGGCTGGCGTGATCGTTGCCGGCGGCTTGAGCTGCTCGAACAGCTCCTTGGTGATGAGCGGGAGAATCGAGCCCATCATGTCGTCGATCTGTTCTGGGGTGATCGATTCATTCGCCAGGGACGTGATCTTGATCATCCCATTGCTCAGCATCTCGTCGCGGATTTTGGAAATATCGGCCCCGATGCCTCGGCTGCAGACGATGTTCCCGACTTCCGCGTTCAGCTGGGCGTTGCTGCTGAAGTGCTTGTAGCAGGCATCCCAGTTCACCTCGACCTTGAAGCCGCCCTTGGGCGTCATTCCCTGGAACGTGTAGGTGATCAGGACGGGAAGACCGCCGCGCTTGCGACAGAGGGCTTCCATCGCGTCGGCGCCGAGGGTTTTCAGCTTGAGCATGAAGGGATACTGCTGTGTTCCGAAGATCGGGCCGACGCCTTCCCTGGGCGGGGCCTGGTCGAGCATCTCGCCGCCGAGATCATACACGGTGACGAGAGCGCTCTTGAGCTGGAGCGGGGACAGCTTGATCTTCTTCGAGGGGTCGGACAGCTTGATGGCGTCTTTGATCTTGGCCAGGAGTTTGTCGACGGTCTGGCCCGTGACGCCCATCACCATGGACATCTGGAGTAGCGCGCCCTGAACGAGTTTGTCATCGGCGTTTTTTCTCTGGTATTTCAGGAGGCTGAAAACGGGAATCCGCTTGTTGCCGCTCGTCTGCCAGGCGACGATGGGGCGCACGGGAATGTAGTAGAACTGCTCCTCGAGCCGGCCGTCACGGATGATCGTGAACGTTTCGTCGCCAGCCTCGGTCGGCACGGTCACGACATACTGGTCGGAAGCCGCCAGGCTGGGCACCTGGCCAGCCGCGGGGTGCAGGAACGTGAGAAACGCGATCAACAACATGGCACAGAAAAACGAACGCTGAATACTCATATATGCCTCGCTTTATAATGTATAACCCTATGCTATCGGAACGTTCGGAAATGATCAGACGGCCCGTTACGGTATCGGCTCGAGCGACTCGGCAGCGGGCTTCTCCTGCCAGTCGGAATCGAACAGCATGATGTCGAGATCGGGATACCGGTCATGCAGTTCTCTGTTGTTGAAGCGCCAGTCGATTTTTTTCCCTTTTTTGGAAAAGAACTGCAGGCCCGTCAGCTTCACCTCGCGGGTGTCCCTGGGGATTAGAAAGCCCTGGGACGGAAGGTTTTCCGTGAGTTTGAATGAAAACCCATACTGGTTTGCCTTCAAGGTGCCTTTCACAAAGAATATCTCATCATCCTGCGGCCCGAAACTGACACACTCGGCCGATATCGAGACGGGTTGGAGAAGTTCCGTGGGCGGCGCCATCGCGAGATCGCCATCGAACATCGGCAGCTCGCTCGTGACTTTGATCGAAGCCCCAGCGACAGGGATGACTTCGAGCTGGATACGGAAGTTGAATTTAGTCGAATCTTTTTTATATTCAGGCGAATCGTATATCGACTTGAGCGGAAACAGGAACGTCAGGCACTCGTTTCCCGACTTGTTCTGCCAGAATCCGGTGGTGGCCTTGAAAATCGCCGTCTCCATCTTCATGCCGGAAATCGGGACGCCGTCACAGGTCGCCAGTACCGAGAGATTGAGTTGTTTGAATCCCAGTTTCGCCGGGTCGCCGACCGGGGGCAGCATGAAATAGGCGGCTTCCCAGTTCCCCGGGGGGAGCACCGTGATGCAGGCATCCCGGATTTTCTTGTCGAACGAGCCGATGCCGATCGGGCCGCCGAACGAGGTTTTGCGCTCGACGATCGCCTGCCGGTCGAACGTGTAGGTCATGGTGCCTTTTCTTACGAGTTTCACGTCTTTGAGGGCGAAGCTCGCGCCGACCTTGAAATCGGTGCTCAGGATAACGTCCACGACCTTCATCAGGGTTCCGACGCCCGGAACCGCCGCCGCCACCGCGGTCGAGGCGGCTTCCCCGGCGGCGCCGGCAACCGCCGTCGTTGTGCCCGATGAATCCGAAGACTTCTTCGACCCGCCGTCGACGACCCCTGGAGAGGCTTCCTTCGCGCCTTCCGGCGGAGCGATTTCCTTCGCGGCAGCCGGGGGAATCGCGGCAGGCGCCTTGATGCCGTCGAACAGTTCCTTGGTGATCATCTGGAGAATCGGCGTCATAGCGGCATCGAGGCGTTCGGGTGTCATGGCTTCATTGGAAAGAGACGAGATCTTGATCATGCCGTTGGATACCATCTGCTCGCGGATCGTCGAGAGATCGGCGCCGAGGTTGGCCCCGAGCATCTTGTATCCGACTTTTGCCCGCAGCTTCGCGTCGGCGCTGAAGTGCTTGAAGCATGCGTCCCAGTTCACGTCGACCTTGAACCCGCCCGGCTCGGTCATGCCGAGGAACGTGTAGGTGACGATGACCGGCACGCCGCCGCGACCGGTGCACAGGGCCTCGAGCGTGTCGGCGCCGAGGTCCGTCAGATGCAGCTGGAAGGGATACTGCTGGTTGCCGAAAATCGGGGCGATCCCTTCCTTGATCGGGGCAGAATCCATCATCTTTCCGCCAAGTTCATACATCGAGATCGAGGCACTTTTCATCGGAATGGGGGAGAGACGGTGCTTTTTCTCCTTGTCGGTGAGCTGGAATCTGCCCCGGATCTTATCGAGCAGGGCCGCTTCCGTCTTTTCCGAGATGCCCATCTGAACGGAGAATTGGAGAACGCCCCCCTGCACGAGTTTTGAGTCTTCGGTTTTCCTCTGGTAGGAAAGCAGCTGGAATACTGGAATCTGCTTGCCGTTCCTCGTTTCGACCGCGACGTGAGGCCGTGCCGGAACGAAATAAAACTGCTCTTCGATCCTGCCGTCCCGGATGACCGTGAAGGTCTCGTTGCCATATTCTGTATGAACAGTTATATAACATGTGTCGGACGGAGCCAGACTCGGCGCCTGGGCGAACGACACGACCGGGATCAGAATGCTCAGGGCAGCGAAGAGCAGAGCGTTTGTCAGCCTTTGAAACGGCATGTGAAACCTCCTGCAGGATGTATTCCGTCAAGTTTATGACGATAGCACGACAATACATACCGCGCAATGACGAGGATTGAGCACGTTGACCTGTATGTGATGCCGAGCGCATCATCCACAAGGCTCAAATTAGGCGTATTCCTGCCTTAAAATTATCGGGTCGTCCAGAAGAAAACCTGTGGTATACTTCCGCGAACCTGTGGGCCGCCCTGTCGCGGATGGTACAATCGGGACGGTTTGCACAGCCGGTTTCCAGAGACACATTCCAAGATAAGGAAGCACCGATCGATGGATTCGACACACGAGAAGAAACTGACTCCCGAAGAACTCGAACTGAACTGGTACAAGAACGTGTATCAGGGCGACCACATGCCACAGCTGACCCTGCGAGCCATCATCATGGGCTCGCTGCTGGGCGGGTTCATGTCGCTGTCGAACCTGTATGTCGGCCTCAAAACCGGTTGGGGACTCGGCGTCGCAATCACCGCATGCATTCTCAGCTTCGCGATTTACAAAACCCTGCGAACGCTGTTCCCGAGCTGGTTTCCGACCGACATGTCGATTCTCGAGAACAACTGCATGCAGTCGACGGCAAGCTCCGCGGGATACTCGACGGGCGGCACGATGTGCTCGGCGATCGCAGCGTATCTTCTCGTGACGGGCACCCATATGTCCTGGCCGATTCTCGCCGCCTGGACGTTCTGCCTAGCTGCGCTGGGCGTGTTCATGGCGATTCCGATGAAGCGCCAGATGATCAACATCGAACAACTCAAGTTCCCGAGCGGCATCGCCGCTGCCGAGACCCTCAAAAGCCTGCATGCGGCCGGACAGGACGCTGTCGACAAGGCCCGCTCGCTCGGCATCGCCGGCCTGTTCGGCGGCGTGATCGCCTGGTTCCGTGACGCCGCGATTCCGGCGTCGATGGCCATTCCGAGCCATGCGCATTTTCCCGGCAGCCTTCTCGGCCTCCCGCTCATCCGCTGGACGATCGGGTTCGAGATGAGTGCGATCATGATCGCTGCCGGATCGATCATGGGCTGGAAAATCGCCTGGTCGCTCCTCGGAAGCGCCGTGATCAATTACGGTTTCCTCGCTCCCGCCATGGTCACTGCCGGCGCGATCGAAACGGTGAACACAAGCCTGCCGGTCCTGATGCCCGCCTTGCTCGGAAAAGGCTGGCAGATCGTCGCGTCTCTGCCGGTGATCGGCGACGCGATGAACACCGGGATCGCCGCGTTCTGGGCCCCCTGCCAGGACCTCTACGACGTTCTTCTGTTCAAGAAGGCCGGCTTCATGGCCCTTGTCAATCAGACGTTCGTGCCCCTGCTGGTTTCCGCCGATGGCGGCGATGCCGCCCTCAAGCTCGGGTATCGTTCGATCGTGAGCTGGAGCACCTGGACCGGTGCTTCGATCATGGTCGCGTCGGGGCTTCTGGCGTTCGCTCTTCAGTGGAAGACTGTGCTTCGCGCGTTCAGCGGGCTGTTCGATGTTTTCTCGCCGAAGAAACAAGAAGGGGAAGATCCCCTTGCCGCCATCGAAGTTCCTTCCTCCTGGTTCTTGAGCGGCCTGATTCTGTCGGGGATGGGCTGTATGGCCGTTCTCCATTATGCCTTCGACACCACCTGGTCGATGGGATTCATCGCCGTCCTGTGCACCTTCTTCCTCTCGATCGTCGCCTGCCGCGCGACGGGAGAATCCGACATGACGCCAGTCGGGGCCATGGGCAAGATAACCCAGCTCGTCTTCGGCGTGCTCGCGCCGTCGAATCTCGTCACGAACCTGATGACGGCCAGCGTCACCGCGGGCGCCGCCGGTTCGTCGGCCGACCTGCTCACCGACCTCAAAAGCGGCTATCTCCTGGGCGCCAACCCGCGCCGCCAGTTCATCGCCCAGTTCCTCGGTATTTTCGCGGGTACCCTCGTCGTCGTTCCGGCCTTCTATCTGCTCGTTCCCGATGCGAGCATTCTCGGCACCGACAAATGGCCGGCCCCGTCCGCACAGGTCTGGGCTGCTGTCGCCCGCCTTCTTGGAAGCGGTCTCGGTGCGCTTCATGAAACCGCCCGCTGGGGCATGCTCGCCGGGTGTCTCATCGGCGTCGGCCTCGTGCTGCTCACCGAATACGCCCCGAAGAAACTCAAGCCGTTCATTCCCTCGGCGACTGGCGTAGGGCTGGCGATGGTCATCCCGTTCTTCAACTCGCTTTCCATGTTCATCGGCGCCGTGATCGCCCTGGTCCTCGAAAAGCGCACCCCGGCGTTCGCTGAAAAATATATCATCCCCGTCGCCTCGGGAATCATCGCCGGCGAATCCATCATGGGAATAATCGTCGCCCTGCTCACTGCCGCCGGAATCATCGGCGGATGAGTTTGCCACAAGAAAGAGAAGTCCAAGGAGAAGAATGATGCGTATCTGGCTGACCCTTGCATTGATGCTCGCGCCGTTCGCCCTATCTGCGGCCGAATCGACTTTCGAACCGCTGCCGGGCGATGCCCGCAACCGGTATCTGTTCGACCTCAAACGCTTCTATGTCGACGAGGCTGCCTGGAAGGCCGAGATGGAAAAAGCCCGCACCGCGGCGACCACGCTCGAAACTTTCAAGGGAAAAGTGCTTTCAGATGCGAAGACCCTTTTCCAGACGATGGAAGCCAAGCGCAATCTCCAGGATATCCAGGACGGACTCGGCGCCTACGCGGGTTTCAAGCGCGCCATCAACACGAGCGATCGCTCCGTCTACGAGGCGCAGGAGAAACTCGATGCAGAACTAGCCGCCAGAACGAGTTTCCTCAAGGTCGAACTGAAGTCCCTCACAGAGCAGAAGCTGAAGCAGTATCTGGCCGCCGAGCCAGGCCTCAAACAATACACGTATTTCCTCAACGATATCGCCAGATTCGCGCCCCATCTGCTTTCTGAGGAAAAGGAAAGCATTCTGTCGGAACTGGCGCCTGATCTGACCAGCTGGCAGAGCGACATGTTCCAGCGCGTCTTCGATCGGTATCCCTTCCCCTCGATCGAGTCGGAAGGCAAGAAGCAGAACATCCACATCGGCTTCGAAGGCCTGATGCGGGCACCCGAGCGGAAGGTGCGCGCCCAGACGTTCCGGATGTACTACGACTTCTTCCGGCGCCATGCCGATCTGCTCGCGTTCGCGCTCCGCCGCGAGATGAAAGCGCTGAACGCCGTTTCCAAGATGCGCGGTTTCGAAACGTATTACCATCAGTCCCTTTTCGGGATGTACATGAGCCGGCCCGAGATCGACGCGTTCTACGCCCGTCTCGAAGAGAACCTGCCGCTT
>JAKJFL010000181.1:0-6549 GCA_022704935.1 Candidatus Rifleibacteriota bacterium | reverse complement strand
CCGGAGGTGACGGCGGACCGGACCACGGGCGAGCCGCTCTCTTCGGAGTTTCGAGGCCCTCTTCGCCAGATATGGCATGGACCGGTCAACCAGAACCCGCCCGTTCAGCGATTCAACCTGTATGTGAAACCCGGCACGGGAATGAAGGTTGCGCACACGCCCACCGGCCTGACGATCCGACTCAAGGTCGGCATGCCGATCGGTTCGTTCTCTACCGGGGGCGGAAACACCCCTCTCCCGGCCCCCCTGATGCTGCCCGGTCATGGCGGGGGAAGCGTCGAGATCGATTTGAAGCGCGCCCCCGTGATGCCTTTGCTCGGCGAGCTGTCGAAAAAAGCGGGCATCTCGCTGCGGCTTCGCGATGACCCGCCGGCACTCGTTTCTTTCCGAACGAAGAGCGATTCAGCCATGGCAGCCCTCAACAAGCTCGCACTCCGTATGGGAATGGCATTGACGCTGGAAAACGACGAATGGTGGCTGAGCTCGAAACGCAACCCCCTGCTCAATCTCCCGTCGAACGGAATCGTCTCGACCGCGGCCCTGCACGGCATCACCGTAAAGGAAGCCCTCAACCGACTCGGAGGGCGTGAACTCGGAAGAAAACTGTGCGACGGCGTCTCCCGCGACCTGCTCTCGAAGAAACCCGACCTGTATCCGGAAGGTCTTTCGCCCCGGGCGATGGCCCAGTATCTGCGAGAAATATATTGATGAATATATATGAATACATGCGCGCAGCGCTCCGGCCGCGACTCCTCTCGGGCATCGCCGTCGCCGGAGCCGCCATCCTGGTCCTGACGGGATGGTGCACTCCGGGCACGTCTCCACGAGATGACCTCCTCACGAGGAGGGACGTAGGTCTGTATCTGGCCAGGAGTTTTTCCCTGACGAACGGCAGCTTCGATCTGCCGCCCGATCTGAATTCGTCGATGGACGCGGATCTTGGGCCGATGATCGCCTCCGGATACATGGGCGTATTTCCCGACGGAACGTTCAGACCCGAAACGACCATGCGAAACGGTGAGGTTCTCGCCGTCTGGGCGCGCCTCTGGAAAAGTCTGAATCGGGAGACCCCTCCGGCATGTGGAAGCTCCCCTTCCACGATCGGAAATGATCCCCGGTGGCGCTGGGCCGCAGAGCATCTCTCCCTTCTCGCCGAAACGGACGGGAAATCGGCGGCGATGGTGGCGGCCTTGTCACCGGACACGCCGGCGTCACGAGATCTCTGGCGCTATCTCCCGCTGCCTGGCAGTCGCCAGGAGGCGATTCCAGATATTCCCAAGGAGCCGGCCCAGCCCTTCGATCCGCGAACGATGCTTCCGGCTGAACTGCGCCATCCGGGCGCCGCCGACCCACTTCCCACATCGTGCGGGTCGGGTCTCGTCGTCGATGCCGTCACCGGCAGACCCATTCCAGGTGCCGTCGGAACGATCGACGGGAAGGCATTTGCAACGGACGTTCAGGGGAGATTCATGATTCCGGACGGCACGTCGGATGCGATTCGCGATGTTTTCGTCGCCGTCAACGGGTATCGGAGCCTTTCGTTCCGGTGGAATCCCGGGTTGAGGCCGGAGCTGAAGCTGTCGCTCAAACAGTTCCGGGCCCCCGTCGACATCCGCGTGCTGACAGCGGCTGGTGATCCCGCGTCGGGAATCAGCATTTCACTTCCGGACGCGCCTGCTTGCATGACGGACGATGATGGAATGGCCAGGCTCCGGTCGGTCCGCCCGGGGTATCACCACCTGCTCGTGACGGCACCGGAGAAGACCTCCACGACCATGCTCATATCCGTCGCCGAGAGCGGCGGCGTACATACCATCAGGCTTCCCGCCTCGTTCGCGTTCTGATCTCCGGCCCTTCTCCGTCGAGTCCAGGAGAATGAAAACCGCCCGTTCGCCCTGAGTTTGTCGAAGGGCGAAAGCCTCTCGTGTTTCGACAAGCTCGGCACGAACGGGAAATTGGCTTTTGTTATGCAGGAATCAAGAAACGAGGGCGAACATGCCGTCGGCTCGTCGTTCGGCCCTGCCTGTCGAGACGAGTTCGGATACGAGAGCTCTCAACAGCTCCGGATCTCCGCCAAAGATGTGATGGAGCTGTTCGAACGTGCAGGGATGCCTGCCAAGGAGTTCGATGATGTCCGGCCCGGTCGGTTGACGCTGCGATGACGCCGGCTTGGGAAGCGGCGAATGATCGAACACCGTCGAGACGGGGATCTTCAGGTCCAGGGCCGTCCTGACCCCTTCCAGGAGGTCGGGGGCCGCCACGGCCAGCGCCCCATCGACTGGGCTTCGCACAGCGGAATTGAGATACACGGCTCCCAGGCCGGGGAGTTCTCTGAGAAACCGGCCAAGGTCCTCTGTCTCGCGGGGGGTGTCGTTGAGACCCGGACAGATGAACACCTCGAGCTCGAGAAAGCCGGAGAACTCGGCCCCGAAAGTTTTCAGCCCTTGTAATATATTTGACAATTTTATATCAGGCGATGGGCGGTGGATAGAGCGCCACGTTTCTTCATGCACGCTGCACAGGGTCGGCATCACGCGATCGGCAAGGCAGAGATCGGCACGGACGTCCGCGCGGTCGAGAAGCGACCCGTTCGTGATGACGCAGATGGGAGCAGCGCTCAACTCCCGTATACCTCGAAGGACGGCGCCGAGCCCCGCGTAGAGGGTCGGTTCACCAGTGCCTGAACAGGTGATCCAGTCGGGGGGGTCGATCGTCGCGAGTTTTTCCCGCAGTTCCGAAAGCAGCTCGGCGGGCTCGAAAAACATCCGTCGCTCGGCGCCGAGATGGTTCGTCGCCGTCAGCTGACAGTAACGGCAGTCGTAGGTGCAGGTTTTCGCCGGTGTCAGGTCGAGACCCAGCGACCGTCCAAGTCGCCGGGACGGAACGGGACCGAAGACGCGCGCCGTCATCTTTCGCGTCATTCGACGCTCAGGGCCAAGCCGGCAGTGACCTCGGTCAGCTTGATCTTGTTGCCGCTCGCGGCCAGGTCTCCGCCGAATTCATACGCGGGGGAATAGATCGCATCGACGCGGGCAACGAGCGGGAAGGTGTATTTCCCGAATCTGAAATTGCGGATCTTGTATCCGGCGAAGGCACGGCACAGGCCGTTGACGCCGTCTTTGAGATCGAGGTTGTAGCGGGCTTTTCCGAGATCTTTCAGAGCATCGGTGAACAGGATGATATTGCCGCCGACACCGCCGCCGTAGAAAATCTTCGGACCATTGTAGTAATACCGGTTGAACGAGAACTGGACGCGATCGATGCGCTCGTCGTTCTTCATGCCGAACGGCACCATCGGCCGCCAGGAGTATTCGATGACCTCCGAATACCCGATCTTGCGCTTGATGAAGGCAACGCGGGGCTCGAAAAAGTCCTTGTATCCATTTTTCGTGAACCACCGGGCACCGAACTCGGGAGCGACCTTTTCGAGAACGGGGACCCCGGAAGCCGTCGTTCCGGCCTCTTCCGCCGCCAAGGCCGGCATGCACATCATCATTAGTATAATACTATACGCTATAATTTGTTTCACCGCGGTCGTTCCGCTGGATTCACTGATGTGACGCATCGGGGAGACGTCCTTTCTCACCGGCAGGAGGGCCGGGTCTTCCAGGCGATCACCAGGGCGATCGCCAGGCCGAAGCCGAAGAGAATGTATGGAAGCGGGGAGCGGGCTTCGCGGCATTCGGCCTCGTCCTCGAGATGATCTCGCACGCGCCGCATGCGGTTGAACCGCTGGGTCAGCTGGCGCTTCAGCGGCCCGTCAGGCAGGGCCTCTATCGCATTGTTGAGATCGCCCATGGCCCCATCGAGACCGTCGATCGTTTTCGGGTCGAGCATGCGTTTTCTCCTTTTACGTATGCGCGTATGATAGCAGAATCAATCGACGGATGGCGACGGGCTGCCGGTATACTTGTGGAGTTCGGCCAGCTGCGACTCGGAGAGATTCATCCCCTTGAGGCGGCCGAGGAGCTCCGCCGCTTCGGTCCGCCGGCCGAGGCGGCTGAACCGCTCGACGATTCCGAACATGGTGTCCGGGTCGATCAGAGGGCTTTTCAGAGCCGCCTGATACTGAAGAACGGCTGCATCGGTCTGCCGGCGGGTCCAGAACAGGTCTCCCAGTTTCACGAGGGGGGCCGGGTTCTGCCCGTCGATCTCTAGAGCGCGCCTGTAAGCGGATTCGGCCTGAGCATCCTGGCGGACGGCGAGATAGACGTCGCCCTGCAGCAGGACGAGCTCCGGCGAGTCGGGGTTTTCCGCGACGCCGACGCTGATGATCGACAGCGCTTCCTCCGCAAGGCCATTCGCCAGAAGGGTCTTCGTGAACGGTCCGAAGGCGCGCGGATTGCTTCGCGTCGTCGCGGAAGACGCGGCGGAATCGCCGTTCGCTCCCGACGCGCGTGCCGCCAGCCCGGCTGCATGGCCGCGAAGACCGAGTTCGTCGTATGCCCGGCTCAGCGCCCTGAGGGCGTTGACGTTGTTCCGTTCCTGCTTGAGCGCGAGCAGGTAATGGGCGGCCGCGTCGCTCGGCCTGTTCATCGCCATGTAGACGTTTCCGAGATTCATACGGGCGTTGAAATTCGCCGGAGAAGCGGCCAGGATCCGACCGAACCCATCGATCGCCTCCTGGTATTTCCCGGCGCGGGCCGCTTCGAGCGCGGCCTGGTAGATCGGTTCGGACGTCTCGCTCTCGGTCGAAGGCGGAACGACGACACCTCCGGCAGTTGTCGAACGGATTGCTATCGGAAGCGGTTCAGCCGCGACAGCGACGGGAGCCGGCGCGGGCGGCGCCACAGGGGCGGGAAGCGGTTTTCCGAGAGCCGCGGCAATGCGCGCCGCATAAGGATCGGACGGTGTGAGATAGGCTTTCGCGCTTTCCCAGACAGCTTTCGCTTCAGGCTCCATGCCGGCCTGCTTGAGGTTGAGCCCCGAAAAATACCGGAACTTGAGGTTCGATGGTTCCCTGGCGAGGGCCTTGTCGAACCAGTCCCGCGCCTCGTCGGCCTTCCCCTGTTCCATCGCCAACTGGCCGAGATTGAACATCGCCGGGGCGTAGGACGGATTCGCGGAGAGAGCCCGTTTCCAGCATCCGCCGGCTTCGTCGAATCTGCCGAGTTTCGCGTAAACAAGACCTGTCTCGTCGAACACCTGGGCGGTCGCCGTGTTTTCAGACGCGAGCTCTTTCAGCGCCAGAAGCGCGTCATCGGCGCGGCCGCAGAGCTGGAGGCACCGCGCGCGCAGCAGACGGGCGCGAAGGTCGTTCGGCGAGCCGGAGAGATAGGTTTCGACGAGCGCCAGAGCGTCCTCGTGCCTGCCCATGCGCTCATACAGCGTCGCCTGGCGAAGTCGCGCCCAGGCGGCGTCGGCATGGACGGCAAGATACGTTTCGAGAAGGGCCTGCTGTCCGGCCAGATCGCCGGCGGCTTCGAGCTGAGCCAGCTTCCGGACGGTGTCGGGATCGGGTTCGTCGATCCGGTCGGCCGGTGGTTCTTCTTCCTGGCGGAGGGGAATGGTGTTCGCGAGGTCGGTCTTGAGCGCCAGCGCCTCGGCATGTTCGGGAGCGAATTCAAGCACCTGCTCGACCTGGCGGAGGGCGCCCCGCACATCACCCATGCGTCTCAGCAGGGAGGCATAGGAGACGAGGCCGTCCGCGAAGTTCGGATGGGCATCGACCAGCTCTTTCAGCTCACGCTGGGCTTCGACCAGCCGATCGCCGTCCATCAGCAGCTTCGCGAGGTCGAGACGGGACGTCGGATTGTCGGGAATGATCGCGACAGCTTCCCTGAACGCCTTTTCGGCTTCCGCCGGCCTGCCGGCAGAAGCCTTCGCTTCGCCCAGCCGCCGATATGCGTCAGCAAGTCGTTGTTCGGTCTGCCGAGGCTCGTATTTCATCGCAAGGCATCGCTTCCAGAGCCTGATTGCGTTCTCCGGTTTTCCCGCCTCGAGCGCCTCGGTCGCATCGGCATCGAGCAGGCCGGCCAGCCCCTGTCGGACGCTCTTATCGCCGGGTTGCAGAACCTCGGCCTTTTCAAGCGCCTTCTTCACGTCCTCGTCCGGGCGGTTCAGCGCGACAAGGCTGCGCGCCAGCAGTCGATGGGCCTCCCCGTCGGCCGGGTGGCTTTCGATCTGCTTCCGGGCGAGCCGTTCGGCCGTCTTCGCGTCACCCCGGTCGAGCGCGGCGCGAATCCGGGCGTTGGCCTCGCTTCCCGGGATCTCCTTCTCGCTCTTTTCCGGACGTTCGGTCGCCGCAGAAACCGGATTCCGACGCCGGCCGCCACCACCGCAGCCCGCGAGGGTCGTCGCGAGGAGAGCTACCGACAGCCCCCCGATCAGAAGAGGAGTTCGCATGAAACGCATGGGGAAAAACCTCCGTGAGGGGCTTCGGATGCTGTTTAGATGAACAATTCGCTGACGGAGCGCTTGTCGTAGATGCGCTGGATGGCTTCACCCACCAGTCGTGACAGGGAGATCGTGTGAACGCGGCACTTCTTGCGTTTTTCCTCGTCGAGCGGAATCGAGTCGGTCGTCACGATCTCGGTCACGGCGGAGGCC
>JAKJFL010000180.1:0-6555 GCA_022704935.1 Candidatus Rifleibacteriota bacterium | reverse complement strand
TGTTCCAGAAGTCGCAAACCCGCCGGGGAATTCCCGAGCGAGTTTCTCTGACATGGCCGGGTCCGCTTTTTTCAGGTAATTCATATTGTTCGCTGCGACACGATAGCACTCGCGAATGAGCGATGCTCTTGCCTGGCTGTCATCAGGGCTTATTTCCACGTTTTTGGAAAAAGCGGCTATGGCCTCGGCCGATTTGCCGGCTTTCGAGCGCACAAGGCCGATCATATACCAGACATCCGGATAGTTCGGTCTGATGCTCACGGTGTTGTTCCATGCCTCAAGCGCTTTTTCCGGCTTGCCGCCATGATACAGGGATAGCCCGAGATTGTACCAGAGCGGGGCGTTGTCAGGAATCAATTCAACGGCCTCGCGCAAGACGTTTACGGATTCATCGTATTTCTTTTCGCGCCCAAGGGCCACGCCCTTTTTCATCAGCTTTTCAGCCATCGAAAACCGAGCGTCGTAGGAATCCTTCTGCGTTTGAAGCCCGGTCGTTTCCTGTCCATGAACGGCCGTCAGATCGACGTTGAGCAGAATTCCGGCAATCAACACAAACAGGATGTTCCTGAAAACCTGCGCGTAGCACGATGAACGCTGAAGAACTCCCGTCGTGTTGCTGGAGCTCATGGCTTCTCCCCTTCCCGTCTGTTTCTGATACCGGCACATCGACCGCGCCGGCCAGGCTTCACAAACCCCGGAGCAATCGCTCCTGTGAATAGTCAAAACCGGAGTGCCGTTTTCTGGAATTATACCAGCCTTCGATGAATTCGAAGACGATCCGGACCCATTTCACATTCTGCATAGATGATATACTCCTGAAAGACGGACACATTTTCGGTTCTTCCCTCCGGCCAGCGTTGAGCCGGAGAAGCGAATTTCCAGGAAACCGATTCGCAGGGGATTCATCGTGCTGTCGTTTGAGACCGAGCGATTCCCGAACAGGAGGAGTGATAGCGCATGAGCAGGGGACAAGGGCACCGATGGTTGGCGGCGTTTCTGTGGTTGTCATTGCTTGCCGGAGCCGGTTTTGGCGCCGATACGGGGCCGGCGACAGGAATCGTTCTTGCACCCAGCGGTCTGACGCTGCGCGAGAAGCCTGAGGCCGGTGCTGCACGAATCGGTCGCATTGCCGACGGAGCGACCATCACCGTACTTCGCCGGGATGGCCCCGAGGCGACGATCGAGGGGCGCCGCAGCCGATGGTTCCAGGTCACACACGAAAAGAGAACCGGATGGGTGTTCGGCGGCTTCGTTCAGCTGTCGGACGACGCCAATGCTCCAACCGACCAAGCCAGCAGCGCGCTGCATGGGTTCGCCGCCAAGCTCCACGGGCCGATCCTCCCGGCGGTGGAGATGCTGGCAACCGAGTTTGAGCGCCTCGCCCACGGCCGACCGCCGGAAGAAGTCTCGGCGTTGCTTCACCAGTTCATGATCGAGTATCGCACCTTCATGGCCAAACTCGACAAAACCGAGGTTAACAGCCAGAACCAAGGCTTCCCGGCGGAAGAGCGTTTGCGGAGAGAGCTGCCCACGGTCGGGTGGCAGCTCGACTACTCCGAAGGGATGGGCTTCATCCGCGAGATCGGTGATTGGCCGATGAAACGCTTCGGCCGCCTGGTCCCGAAGGCATGGCAGGAGTATTTCGCGGCCTCGGCCCGTGAAGCACGCGAGGGGTTCTCCGAGGACGCGGCGCTGCAGGTTTCATGGGACGTTCTGCGCCAACGCCTTGAATTTTGGGAGGACTTCGCCAACCGCCATCCGGATTTTCCGCTCAAGGACGACATCAACCATGACTACGCCGTGACCTTTCGCGCCTTCCTCGTCGGCATGGATAACACGCCGATCACGGTGAGCTTCGAAGACCGAACGGTGAGCAAGGCGGTGCGCAAAGCATGGAACGAGTTCATCGAGCGCAATCCGAATTCCCGTATCGTCTCGTGGGTCCAACGTCACCGCCAGCGACTGGCGAAGGAAGGTTGGATCATGACCCGCACGCTCGAGGGCGAACTGGAACCTCGCGAGCCGCTGCCCGCCTTATACTGATACCGGCCAGGCACCGCTTTTTCAAGGGTACCTCCGGAGACCCGATCGACATCGAACAGTCCCCAATTCCCTCTTCAAGCTCTCCACGGCCTGCGGCCATTTTGTGACCAGATAGGGCCTGGCGAACCGGCCGGCTCCCCCGGACCACCGCTGTCCGTCCTTGCGGTCTCAAGTGGCTTCGAGCTCGTGATAGATATTTCTGTTAATATTTATCGTTCCATTCGATGTAAAACTTTTCCTGGGAAAGCCCGCAAACCTCAAATATTTTTCCTTCAATATCCTTGATCAAGCTGCCTTGTCCAGGAGAATCGGTTTGATCAGGAGATCAGCCGGAATTCCCGCACCGACGAGCTTTCTGATCATCAACATACTCAGTGGGCGTTTGCCGCTCAGAACTTCCGATACTTTCGCCCGGGAACCGATGTAGGGCTCGAGGTCCTTGCGGGTGAGGTTGTTTTGCTCGAGCCAGAATCTGATGACGTCGACAGGGTCGATATCGCCGGTATATATTGGATGATATTGTTCTTCCCAGGCTTCCGTGAGGATGGAAAGCACTTCGAGCCGGTCGAACCCTGGCGTGCCGGGTTTCGAGTCGATCAGTTCGTCGATCTCCCGCAACGCGTTCTCATAATCACGCTCCGACCTGATCGGAGATATGTGTTTGACTTGCTTCATCTTCCCCTCCCTCGCGGCTCAGATGGTCTCGGCATCGATGCGATCATATTCCGCATGGGTGCCGACGAATCTGACATAGACGCGGAACGACTGATATACCATTTTGACAACCAAGCGAAAATTGTTTCCACCGATATTGAACACGACACGGTTTCCGCGAAAGAAACTCGCGGTTGCAAAGACGGCCTTGATATCTGCCGAATTGCGCCAGTGGCATCTTCGAACGAAGGCATACCATTTCCTCAGATCCAGCTCGGCCTTTGGCTGAATCGTCCAGAAATCCCGAAGCTTCTTCTGTGAAATGATATGCATTCTCCTTGCAGCATATCACGTTCCCAAAATGGGAGCAAATGATTACTCCATGGCAAAGCGCTTGAGACTTTCTTGCATCTTTCAGCCTTACGCGGGAGTTACGTGAAAAAGATGGTTTCACGAAGCTCTGCCCGGCCTACGGCATCGCGATTCTCGATTACATCATGTTTCCCGGCCACGACCGTCTCCAGTCGGGCTACCTGTTCCGCGAACGCCAGACAGGCGAGGTGCTGCCCGACCTGATGGTATTTCACTTCGTCGAGCTGCCCAAATACCGTGTGCGTCGCCGGGCCTTGCAGACAAGGCTCGAGAAGTGGTTATATGTATTGAAGTTCGGTGAGTTGTATGCCGCCGACCGGCCTTTGCCGGCCGATCTCGAACACGAAAAGGACCTGGTGCGGAACTGGTGGTCGATAGCGCCTTTCAGCTCCTCGGTGAGAAATCGGCCGGAACGGTCACCTCGAACCGGATCAGGTTTTTCCGAGAAGAGACCTCACCGGCGAGGCAGCAGGCCAGCAGCGTCAGAACGACCACCAACGTCCGGGGGAACAAGCGTCGATCGTCCATGGGCGGTCCTTACGAGAGAGATCTTTCCGCGAAGTATACCGTGGGTTGCTCGTAAAGTTCCGGAAACGCGTTCCCAGGTGTCGGAAAATCAATCGCCGATGTTCCCGTGCATTTTGCATGATATATCATTTCCTCTATCCGACACGGAAAACGTATATGCAGTCCCGGGAATATGGGACTGTGAAATCCATGAGGAATCTAGGTTCCAAGCCAGGTTCTGCAGACAGGACTGGATATAGGCATTGTCCGATCTGTTTTTGGTATCTCCTGGACAAACCAGAAAAAAAACGAGCGGGGCCTTTCCGTAAAAGATCTTCGAGAACATCAGCATCGATCCTCGATAGTTTTGTAGGGTGGTCCATGTTGTATATTTCAATCGCCCCAAGAATGACGCGCATATTGGCGATGCAAGATTCTCTCAGTGAGCCGCTTCGACACGGTGTTCCCAGGAAAGGAACCCCTGAAACCCGGAAATGGCAGAGAACCAGGAATACAATCAAAACCAAAAGGAAACTTCCTTCCTGCGGTTGCAGAAAATCCCTCATATGGCACTCTCCCATTTTGTATCACGGTTTCTATGACTATCGAACGGTCAGCCGATGATACACCAACAAGGCTCTATATAATACGATATTCTATTTTCCAGTTCGGAACGACCATTCAGTCGGCAGCAATGGAACTCCCTTCTCATTTTTAAAGCCCAAAGCCCCCACGGCATTGAGCGATATGCCGTATGTTGTTTCCGCAGCCAGATAAACGGGGAGAACACACGTCTTCCGGTCCGCTGTCCAATAAGCTTTTGAACCAGAAGGTGCTGGAGGGAAAGTATCACCGCCGCACCACGCGAAACTCGATTTCATTGGGGAGTCAAACGTCACCTGAATTTCGGTGATTTTCGGATTAACGGCGTTTGCACCGTTCGGAGGATTCAAAGAAACGATTTTCGGACGATTCTGCAAATCGGAGGCAAATTGGCGCTCATATCTGCCAAAAAAACCAACCAATTCAGGAACGAATGATTGAAGAGTCGGATAGGTCTTTCGGTTCTTTTCATATCGCTCCAAGAATGCGGCGAGTTCCATAATCCAGAGGAAGCCCTTTTGCTCGTCTGTTTGTATTGCCTGAAGAGCGTCCTCCTCGCTGGAATTCTTTCGCAGATAACAAACAACGGATGCTCTGACCAGCGATTCACAGATCATTGTCTCCCAATCCCCGTAGGCTTGAGAGGTCATCTCATCACGAACATGTTGGAAAAGGCGTTTTCCGACTTTCTGCCAAACCGCGCGCTGATTGTATACCAATGGATTTGCAAAACTGTGGGAAAACTCGTGGATGATGGTGGCAAGAATTCTCTGGTCAAAAACCGGACAGTCTGCTTCATCGCACGTGTACACCCCGATACAGGAATAAATTTCTTTCCCCGCAGGCATCTCGACTTCGGCGGAATAGTTGGCCGGGCCGTTGTTCATGGCAACGATGACATGAAATCCACCCGAATCGCTCTTCCCAAAAAATTCATCAAACCATTCGAGATGCGCCTGTTTTTCGAGAAGTGCCTTCATCTTCGCAACGGCACTATCAAATAGCGATGCATGGGATGCAAAGAAGTGCTGGAAATTTGATTTCTTCACGAAATCCCGGGCAAGAGAACAAAATTCTTCGGCCTCTGGTGGACTCCAGCGATTATCAAGGCCATGGGGCCGTGGTGAAAAGGGCACTCTGGGTTGAAAGGATCCTGCATCCAGGACATGAACAGCGAGTGACATAGGAGCGTCAAAGCTCACTCCGTGATCCTGACGTATTTTTTTCACAAAATCGATGACCGGATGGGTTCGGAAAGCTGAAAAATACCTGTCTGTATCCTGCAAATACCCTTTTACCTGGCCCTCAAGATACTCTTCTGCCTTTGCAAGTCGGAAAATGATGCTCATGGCTTCAACCCGAGGATCGACGCTGACAGATATATTGAGGCTGTTTGCAGCAAATACCGTGTGGAACGCGGAACACGAAACGAACACCAAGAACAATAGGGCAACGTATTTTTTCATATCCTTCCCCTGTTACGTTTCAACGTTATCCTCATCGTCTATCCGAGGGAGGCTTTCTCCACGAAACTGTGGCTGCCATTGGCCCAGCTTCCTGAGGCAGTGAACCGCCCGTCATTTTTCCCTGTTCCATAGCTGAAATGCTTCAAGGAACCCGAACGATTCTATATCACTCCCCCGAACTTCGCATCTTCTTTTCCTCGAACGGTCGTTCGATTTGGCAGCTGCGCATCCGCCTTCCCATGATGGACAAAGCAAGTCCCGTACCCCGGAGATGTTTGGTAATATTGCAAATACGGACATCGATTGTTGCTTGATAACAGGAGATCAGTATGCGCACCATCCGCACTCTCGCCATCCCGGTCATTCTTCTGTTTCTGGCGCTGACCGCAGTTTCTGCCGAAGCGGCCGCCGCCAGCCGGATCGACCCGTGGTTCATTTTCGGAACGAACCTCGCCTGGTTCAACAGCAACTACGGCTGCGGCATCGGCGTGAATCATGCCGAAGGGAGCTTGCAACCGACATTTTCCGAGCAGCACTGCGAAACCATTTTCGCGAATCTCGAAAAGATGGGCTGCCCTCTTGTCCGCATCTGGGCGTTCGAGCGCCAGGACGGCCTGATGTTCTCATCTGCGAGGGCCAGGGCGGTCGGCGCATGCGCAACAAGCTCTGCTGTCAAGCGTTCTTCTCCGTTTGGAGAAAGTATCGGCAATATCTATTCAGAGAACCGATCGAGGAGCGTCAGCCATGCAACGTTCTAATTCTTATAGTATATATCAGCCACGGCCCTTTCGGCATACATCTCGCGGTTTGGCCTTGTGGAGCGACGTGATCGATCTTTTCGGTCTTTCGACGGACGAGGCCGGACAACGTATGCGTTTTCTGCGTCTCGCCGTCCTCCTGGCGTTTGTTC
>JAKJFL010000179.1:0-6556 GCA_022704935.1 Candidatus Rifleibacteriota bacterium | reverse complement strand
AAATATCGTCCGAGTACGAGCCGCGGGCGTAGAGTTTGCCATCCTGGAACGACAGGTCGAGACCGACAAAGACGATAGGGTCACAACCGCAGCTTCGCGCGAGGTCGAACGCGGTTGTCGCGATCGAGCCCCAGCAGACGACCTTGCCGGTCGGCTCGCGGAACGGCTCGGTGAGAGACTGCAGGCCGCCGCCGAACGTCATGGCCATCTTCGGCCCCCGGAACTGCTCGATGATATCGGGGTGCGTCATCGGCTCGACGGCCAGGACGACGCCGGTTTCGTTCTCGACCCCGACGAAATCGAGCGAGTTCAGATAACTCGGGTCGGCGGCCAATACAATATGTGGTCGTATATTCCTCGCGACGAGCTGCCGGAACGACGTGTCGACGGCAATGACCAGGAATCGGTCGCGGATATCGGCGAGCAGGCCGGCGTTCTTTTCAAGCGACGGGCCGGCGGCGACTATGACGGCAGGCACGCCGGCGAACCGCCCGAACATCCGCCCCACGCCAGGCAGCGTCAGGGCCGCCCGGAGATTTGCGAACGAGTTCGAATGGAACTCGTTTCCCGTGTGCATCAGCGTGACGAGGTTGCCCTTGGAGCGGTTCGCGAGATACCGCACCTTCTCCTTGAGACGCTCGAAATACCCGTGAAAGCGTGCCAGCGACGGCGGATGCTCGACGATGGCCAGCGCCTCGAGACTGACCCAGTCGAGGCCCATCGCCCACCGGTCGCCGAATTCATCGGGCGTCATCCCGACGCACCATTCGACTCTCGGATCATTCAGCGCGGGCCGCATGTCGCGGCTTGCCAGGGCCCGCAGGAAGACTTGCGGATCGGGCTCGACGACGTATACCTGACGCTCGGCCCCGGGCCCGGCGAGTTTTTCCAGGACGACATCGACCAGATAGCCCAAGCCCGCGCCCAGAATGATGACATTCGTATGCTGGGACTGCAACGCCGATTCCACCTGGCGCGCGGCTTCAGCAAGGGGATCATAGCGGCTGTGGTACGAAAAGGTTTTTCCTCCGGACGCGATGGTCAGCGTGGGCAGCCCCGTGCGGGCCGGCTCCACCCGGAAGGAGACATCGGGCGGCGAGACGGCATGTCGCTGCGCCATCGCAACAAGATGCGGGTGGCGTATCAGCGCCTGCAGATTTGCCTTCAGGAATGGCGATTCCATCATGCTCCTTCTCCGCTCGCGGAAACGGGCCGGCCGGGTTTACTCGGTATTCCCGGGCATCAGGCTCCTCAGTTCGTCGAACAGTTCGCGTGCCTGAGCGGTGATCGGGGGAATTTCGTATTCGAGGATGTCCGCCAGCCCAACCCAGTCGTTGTTCTCGTGCGCCTTCTGCAGCGCGGTCATCTGGGTCGCAAGCTGGTCCATCAACTGCGCGCGACTCGACTCGATCGACCGCTCGCTCATCTCGGGGGCAAGTCCGACTGCCAGGTTCTTCAGAATCGAGGAAAGCCACTCGAGACCGTCCAGCGTTTCGAGCTGCCGCTCCATGGCCTCCTTGATCTTCCCGATCCGGAGGTCCGATGCGACGTTCAGGGCCCGCTCGTCGATGAAATCGAAGACATCTGGCCCTTCTTCGAGCGCCATTTCCAGCAGGTCGCGAGCCGTCGCGGTAAGAATCTCCACCGTCTGGTATTCGACGATCTTGTGCGACGCGAGAACATCAGTCTGATCGGCGGACAACCGCGTATCGTCGGCGATCACTTCCATGACCGCCGCTCCGCTGTCCTTCAGTTCGGCCGAGATCAGTTCGACCAGGTCCGCAAGAGTCACTTCCGGCGTGATGCCGTCGATCGTGATCGGTTCACCGTTCAGCAGAATATTCACTCGAGCCGCTCCTGGCTGCCTCGCCCGGCATAAAATATTTCATTCAATATCATATCAAGCATCATCCCCTTCCTTCATCAGCCGCCCGTCAGCTGAGCAAGCTGGCTGGCGAAGGCGTCCGCCTGGCTCTGATACTTCGACATCGCGGTTTCGAGGGCCGCGTATTGTTTCAGCAGAGACTCCTCGCGGTCCGCGAGCTTCTCCTCCTGGCGGTCGATCTGCTTGTTGAGAAGCGTGATCTGGCGGTCCATCGTGCTGTCCGCGTTCGTGACCCCCGAGCGGCCGACACGAAGCGTTAGAATACCGTCGCTCTTGGTGAACTCGTTCAGCATGTTCTTGAGCCGGCGCGCGATTCCCATGTCCGATTCTTTGGATGAATCGTTTGCAAACAGCGCCGCGATCTTTTCCGGGCTGTTGGTCAGCACATCGTTCAACTTGTCCTCATCCGTGATGGACAGCTTACCGACCTGGGTCGTCTGATAATCCGAACCGACCTTGCCAGTCGAGATGCCGATATCCGAAAGACTGTCGAACAGCTTGTCGATGCCTCCTACAACACCCGACATGACGACGCGCATCCGGCTCCGGACGGACGAGAGCGTCGTATCGCCGGCAAGAAGACCGACCTGAAATTTTTTCTCGTATGTGGCGAGTTCGTCTTCCGAGAGGGCCTCCTTCTCGGCCTCGGTCAGCGCCTGGAGCGACGTGTCCTTCTCTTCCGTGAGTTTGGTGTAGATCAGCTCCATCACTTCGTTGTAACTCGCGATGAAATCATCGATGGCTTTGCGGGAATTCTTCGTATCGGCCGTGACGGTGATGGTCTCCCCGCTTCCGGTCGTCGTGCCCTTGAGCGTGAAGCTCAGACCGTCGATGACGTCGGACACGTCATTCGACTGCCTGACGATGTCAGATCCGCCATACATGCCGTCGACGGTGAAGACCGCGTTTTTTCCGACATTCTGCGGCGCCGTGATCAGACCGAGCGCCGACAGGAAGTTGCTCGTATCGGTCGAGGCACCGATGGCAATCGAGGTGTTTCCCGTCTGCTTCGAGGTGAGCATGAACCGCCCGGTGTTCGAATCGAACTCCGCCTTCACGCCGGCCTTCGCGTTGCCGTTGATCGTCGCCATCAGCGAATCGAGTGTGATCGAGCCGGGATTCGCGATGGTGAACGTGGCGCCGTTGATGGTGAACGTTCCGGCAGAAATGGTCTGGGCAAATCCGGTTTTGTCGAGCGTCGCGGACGTCTGAAGCGACGAAAGCGGGCGGCTGCTTTCCAAGGTCGGTCCGGAATCGGCCCCCGAGGCGGTCGTTCCCGAAGCGATGCCGAGGGAAGCGGCGAGCCCTCCGCTCGCGTCTTCGAGTTTGAGGCTTGCGGAACTGCCTTTCTGCTCCGACGCGATCCGGAAGGTGTGACTGGCCTCGTCGTACCAGACGTCTTCGACGCCCGAAATCGCATCCAGCCGCTCCATGAACGACGCGAGCGAGTCGGTCGAGTTCCAGTCGACCGTGCTTGCCGTGCCGTTCACCGTCAGCTTCACCTGCCCGGAGGAGCCTGCCGTCGCGAGCCCGAGCGTTTCGAGATTCTGCGAAAGGGCATCGACGGCCGAGAAGCCGAGTCCCGAACCGCTTGAAAGCGTTGCCGACGTCGATTGAGAACCGCTTATCAGGCCGGCAGCCGTGAGGAAATTGCTGGTGTCGTTCGCAGCGCCCAGGCCGATCGGAAGCGAAGTTCCATCCTTCCGGGTCAGTCTGATCGTGTCCTTTTCGGGATCGTATGTCGCGGCAATCCCCGTCAGGGAGGTGATTCTCGAAAGCACGTTCTGGAGCGTGTCGTTCTGGTTGTCGATCGCGATCTGCACCCCGTCGAGCGTGAACATTCCGGTGGTGATGACGGAAGAGAACGTCTCCTGAGAGAGCTTTTTCCCGGAATCCGTCGTCGAGGAGACGGTCGTATTGCCGAACAGCATCGCCGCGAGATTCCCGCTCGAGGTGCCGACGGTGAACTTCGTCGTATCGGTGGTGTCGGCATTCGCCAGCACCAGTTTTCCCGTTCCCTGGTCGAATTTGAACTCCATCAGCCGGTCCGCCGGATTGCCGGTCACCGCGCCGCCCCGGACCAGGTCGGGAGAAGCATCGATCCGGTGGTTCATCGCGCTCACGAACTCGGATATCGTCGAATCCGCGTCGAGGCCCGCCGATGCCAGATCGAGCGTCACCGCAGCCCCACCCTGCCGCTGAACGGTCATCCCGGAGAGAGTATCGACGCCGAGATCCCGCAGTGTCGTCTGAAGCCCCGCCCTGATCGGCAGCAGGCTCGAATCCTTCGCCGGCTGATCCTTTGTGAGGGTGACGCTGCCCGTGGCGGAGAACATCTTTCCCACGACATCGCCGGATATATCGGACAAGGCCAGCGTCTTGTTGCTGTCTAGAAGCGTGACGCGAACCCGGTTCGTTTTCAGGTCATACCCGGCGACGGCTTTTCCTTTCATGTTCGTATTGCCGGAAATAGTTGTATTGATGCTGTTGATCAGGTTCTGGACGGAGGCTCCCGGGTCCACCGTGATATTTTCCGTCGCAGAACCGATCGTCAGCTTCAATTCACCGGGTGTGACGCCGAGATTGCTCAGGACCGTATTCACACCCCCGACCGATTTCGGGCTCTGCAGGTTCTCCCCCATCTCGATCGCCCCGCCCAACCTGCTTGTGGAAGAGACGCTCGTGGCGGAAGCCAGCTGTTTCACGTTGATGGTGTAACTGCCGACTTTCGCCGACGTGTTCGCTACGGCGCTCAGCAGCTTGTCACTCGAGGAGGTAACGGACTTGGAATTGAAGGTCTTCGAAAAGATCAGGTCGGTGGCCTTGTTCTGAAGGCCGTACAGCTTGAGATTCACATCCTGCAGGATCGACTTCTGGAAGGCGATCGTGTTGCGCTTCTGCTCGAGCTGATTCAGCGGCGCGCGCTCGGCTTCGATGATCTTGGTGATCAGGCTTTGCGTGTCAAGCCCGCTGGACAGGCCACCGACCCAGTTTCTCGAAATACTGCTGACCATATAGTACCTCCTTCACGGCGCCGGGATCAGCTCCGCGAGTGAACCGGAAATCTCCAGGCTCGTCAGGCCTTCTTGTCGAAGATGATTCCCAGGTATTCCTGCATTTTTGCGACGAGATCGAGCGCTTCCTGGGAGGGGATCTCCCGGATCACCTTGTCGTTCGCGACGTCGATGACCGAAACCATCATCTGTTGGGTTGCATCATGAATCCTGAACTTCAGAGAACGGTCGAAAATCATGGACGTCTTGTTCAACTTATCGACGGCATCCTTGATTTTCTCCATCTGTTTGGCGGGATCCTCGGCTTCGGCCTGCGCCTTCACCGCTTCCTGCTGCATGGGCGTGCCGGAGCCGGGCATGGGAATGCTGACCTCTGGCTCCTTGGTCATCTCGGGAATTTGAACGGCTACAGGTTTCACATTTCCGATTTCCATATCGATCTACCTCCTTTCACGGAACGAATCTTTGCATCCCGTGAATTCAAGCCAACGAGGGAGTGGTGCGGCCGGGAAGGAGGGCAATCCCTCCCGCCCGGCCCTGTCACTCACCATCCTACAACTGTACCATACCTCTTATCGGAACTCCTACTTCAGGAGCTGGAGGACCCCCTGAGGCACCAGATTCGCCTGGGCCAGCATCGCGGTACCCGACTGGGCCACGATCTGGTCGCGGGTGAACTCGACCATCTCGAGCGCCATGTCGGCATCCCTGATGCGCGACTCGGCGGCGCTCAGATTGGTTTTCATCGTGTTGATGCTGTTGATGGAGTATTCCAACCTGTTCTGGAACGCACCGAGCTTCGAACGTTCGGAAGACACCTTGTCGATCGCCTTGTTCAGCTTCGAGAGGCTCTTCTGTGCCCCTTCGATGGTTGTCAGGTCGAGATTGTCGACGCCGAGAGCGCTGGCAGACATCTCCGAGATCGCGATCTTCATGTTCTGGCCTTCGTCACCGCCGAGCTGGAAGCTGGGAGTGTTGTCGACCACATGCATCCGGAAGTTCTTGTCGCCCGATCCCACCGCCATGGCTTGCGATGCAAATCCGAACTTTTTGTCCAATCCGGATATTCCCGCAGGAGCCGTGAAGTCAACGGCAACCTGACTGAGAATCGTCCCACCGTTCGCAGAGTTTTCCTTTCCGACGCGGAGCGACGTGAATGCAACTCCCCCGTTCACCGCATCAACCCTGACAGCCACGCCATCGGCTTTCAGTGTGCTGTTCACGGACTGCTGCCACAAATCGAAGCTCTTCATATCGGCCACATCAACCTCGCTTATGATGTTCATGCTCAGAGTCGAGGTCTTCACGCCGTCGCTGACACTGATGTCGAACGTTCCAGTAGCAGTTGCATATATACTGAATCCAAACACGGTCTTGGTCGTATCCTTGGACCCCTGAATGAATCCGCTGTAAGACCCATTCATGATTCCAAGCGGATTCGTAGTTGCATCGGTTACTCTGAATGAAGAGTCGGCACCTGCGGCAACAGGCTCATACATGATGCGAATCTGGCCATCGATGACCATTGCCGTAGCTCCGGTGATTGTAGTCAGCTGAGCATTGATATTCCGCGCCAAGCCTTCCATTGTCCAGTTGCCCGTATCAATAGTGACTTCAACGCTGATGCCCCCTGCGGATAGAACAAACGATGCGTCGG
>JAKJFL010000178.1:0-6577 GCA_022704935.1 Candidatus Rifleibacteriota bacterium | reverse complement strand
TCTCGACAAGATTCTCGCCGCCGCGGGATTCAGGCGCGAGGAAGTGTTCATCGGCAACATTCTCAAGTGCCGCCCCCCCGACAACCGCACGCCGACCCTCGATGAGATGAAATGCTGCACGCCGTTCCTGCGGCGCCAGCTTGCCCTCATCAAGCCCCAGCTGATCGGACTGCTCGGCAACACCTCGTGCAAATACGTGCTGGGCCCAGATGTGCTCGGCATCACGAAGATCCGCGGCACATGGTTCGATTCGATTTTCGGCATCCCCTGCATGCCCATGTATCACCCGTCGTATCTGCTCCGCAACCAGTCGCGCGAACGGGGCAGCCCGAACTGGGAAATGTGGCAGGACATCCAGGCCCTCAAGCGCCGCTACGACGAACTCGCCTGAAAAACAGCGCAACGCACCACAGAGACACTGAGCCACAGAGGTTTTCGGGCGCATCGTGACGCGTTCGGAAACTCCGGAAAAGGAATTTTCAGGTTTTCATCTGTGCCATCTGCGGATCGGCTCTCGATACGAAACCAACATGCCAGTCGCGAACCGCCCCGACGGATATAGTGCGGTCGTTTTTGTGTCTTTGGGGTGAAATTTTCTCTGTGCCTCCGTGACTCTGTGGTGAAGCTGTTTTCCAAGACTGAACCATGATGTCTTCAGCCCTTGTACGATTCGGGACGATCTGGTAAAATGCGGGGCATGAGGATCTTGAGGTGGATCGCCGTCATGGCGGCTCTGGCGCTCGCGGTTTCGGGGTGTCTGGGAGCCGGGGGCGGCGGCGGCGTTTCGACCCAGCCGGCGGTGGCCACACAGGTTTCCGGCCAGGTGTATTTTGCCGAACGACAGCTCTATGGGGGAATCGCCGTTGTCGCGAAAAACGCCGCCGGCACCACCGTCGCGACGACCTACACCGGAAACGCCGGCATCTTTTCATTCCAGAACCTGGCGGCGGGCATCTACAGCCTCACGGCGACGACGGGAGACAGCGAGACGCTCTTCGCCACGGGGCTCCAGATCGGCGCGGACCAGCCCGTCCAGGTACCGGAAACATCGCTGCTGGCGGTGAAGGAGGCCTACTTCGACCGCATCACGAGCTCGAGCGTCAGGCTCGTGTTCAAATCGAACACTGCCGCTGTTTCCCAGATTTCCTACGGTGCTTCGACGCTCAGGACGACGGTTTCCGCGTCCGCGGCGACTTCTCATTCGATCGAGGTGACGGGACTGGCATCGAACACCTATTACGACTTCACGATCCATCTGCAGACCACCTCCGGCCAGCGCGTGACCCGCTCCGGGCTCGGCACCTGGACAGCCTCGGGCGCCACGCCGACGAACCTCTCCATCTCGATAAATAGTGGTGCTTATGAATCACACAGTTCGGCCGTCACCGTCTACCTGCGAGCCTCCGGCGCGACGCAGATGCGGGTCGGCCAGAAGGCCGATCTGTCTGACGCTCTTCTCGAAACGTATGCCACCAGCAAAAGCATCACTCTGTCAGGTCCTGACGGCACGAAAACCGTGTATGCCCAGTTCCGCGATGCAAGCGGCAACGTCTCACCGATCCTCGGCACATCGATTCTTCTCTCCACCGGCAAGGAAGGATATCTTGGGGTATGGATCGAGAGCGGAGCCTCGACCGTCACTTCCAACAACGTTCTTCTGACCCTTCTGTATCCGGGTGCCGAAAACATGCAGGTGGCGAACGACGCCGAATTCACCTCCTCCTATTGGGAACGGTACACCCAGTATCGCCGCTGGAACCTCCCTTCAGGCGACGGCACGAAAACGGTCTATGCCCGCTTTTCGGGAACCGGCGTCGATTCGGAACTCATCTTCTCGGCCTCGGCCTATTTTTCCACGACCGCCTCCGGAACCGCATCAGGCACTCCGGGAACCGGATCGGAAACGGTTTCGGTCGATCCGACTGAGCCTGTCGAGCTCGTCATCGGCAAGGATGGCATCCCGCAGAGCGACGCCGGCAATCTTGTCGGAAAAACAGTGAATCTGATGCTCGAAGGCGATTCCCTCAAGATCGTCGCCGTCGTCCGGAAGAAATCAGGCACGAAGAGCATCGTCGAAAACGATGTCACGCTCAAGGTCAACGGCGTCGTGAACGGGAACACGGCACTCGGCACCATCGATACAACGACGCGAATCTACACGTCGCCGTCCGAACCGCCGTCACAGGATGCCCTCACGATCACAGCCGTTTCGAACAACAGCTACACCGACGAGGGAGGAACCACACAGCCGTTGGAAGCATCGTTCTATATCAAGCTCCAGGATTTCTGGAAGCCACGCAAAACAGAGATGCAGAACATCGCCGGCACCGATATGCCGATCTACACCCTGCTCGTGGATCCGATCTGGCAGCCGGATAACGACTACTATCTTTTTGCCGGAACGAACGGATACGGCACTTGGTGGGCCCGCGTTCCCTCGACCGTGATCGACGATGCCGCCACATTCACGTGGAATCCGACCGCCCTTGCCGGGAAAAATCTGATCAATCCGGGCAGTTTCATTGTCAATCAACTCGCGATCAATGTGAGCAACGGCGATATCGCCGCCGCGACGGAAGACGGGGTATACATTTTCGGAGGCACCACGCGCGACTACTCCGGCGGATCCTACCTCAAGATCGCATCCGGCTCGGCCAAAGGTATCGCGTGGGACAGGAAAGATCCGAATTACGTGTACATCAGCCGCGACACCGGGATAGAGAGAATCATCGATCCCTACGGGGGAACGCCGCAGCACGATCTTCTGTATCTACGCGCCTACCGAGAATGGCAGAAGAGAACCGATAACACCGCAAGCCCACCGGTGGATGTCTATGCCTATTCATACGAGATACAATACCTGTATGGCGCTCCTTTCAGGGCTCTTGCCCTTTCCTTCTCGGATCCCGACAGATTGTATTTCGGCAACGATAATGGGGAAATAGGCCTGTTCACGTCGTCCCGAACGATTCCCTCACCTCTCGTCGCCTTCAGTAACTCACCGATTTTCTCTGCAGCCGACGGCGTGAATACAAACAACGGAAGCGGCTATTACATGTCTCCGGGGCTTACCGGCCATCCCCGTTCGACAATCTCCGGCAACCTGACCGACATCTCGATCGACCCCAACAGTCCCTGGACCCTTCTCGCAGCCACTTCCAGGGGCCTGTATCGCAGCACCGACAACGCGGCTAACTTCTCCGCGATCGCGAACGACATCAACACCCGCGGCACTCTGATCGATCCGACCAACGTCACGTATTTCTTCTACGGCGCTGAAAACGGCCTCTACCGGTCGAAAGATGCCGGCACCACCTGGAACCAGATCAAGTCAGGCCTTTCGAGCCATCTCGTCATCAACTGCTTCACCCAGTCCGAGGGGCCGCCCGGCTCGAAGCGGCGCATCTGGGTCGGCACCACCGGCGGAGTTTACGCCGGCGCCAAATCGCTCGACCTGTACTGAGCCGTCACCAGCTGCCTCCGCGTATCCGCTGAACGCGGTTGTTTCCCCGTTCGACCACATACAGGTCGTTCTCGATGACGGCAATGCCCCACGGCTCGGAGAACTCGCCAAGCTGGGTTCCTGGCCGGCCGAACCGATAAAGCGTATTGCCGTTCATGTCGAACATGACGATCTGCCCGCTTGCGGGATCGGTGGCATAGATTTTCGTCGCGGAGATGCAGAACGAGGCACCGGGAGCCCCAATATTGTAACTGGTATAGGAAGTGTTGAGTTCCTTGTCATACACGGAAATTCGACCAAGCCCCTGTTCGAGAATGTAGACTCGCTGGTCGGAGGCGTTGAACCGCACGGCCGCAGGAGCGCTGAGCCCGGTCTTCTTGCTGTAGAACGCATCGTTCGGAATATCCCATTTTACGACTCTCCCGTTGGCACGGTCCGCGATATAGAATACCGAAGCCTCCACTGCATCGACATTTCCCACAATCTGCATGTCGGTTGGATGATCGAGCTGATCATCGCTGCCACCAAGCGGAAATTGATATGTTTTCGCCGGCTTGATCATTTTCTCCGCCAGATTGCCAGCAGAGAATCGTTTTATCCGACTCGTTCCGGCACCGATATCCATTTCCAGAGAATAGACGGAATCACCTGCACCGGAGATGGTTATCAGGCTGTTCGTTAATAAGCCAACGGCTGTCAGATTCTGAGAGACCGTCGCCGGATCGGGCTCGAGCATCAGATCGCCGCTCGCGGTGAGCAGCCTGCCCCGCTTGAATTTGACGATTTCAGAATTCGAGGCGTTCGCGACGAACACTGTATCCAGGTCATATCCGACGATTCCCGTCGGATTCGAAAGTCCTCGAGAAATCCTGGAATTATCATAAATTTCCGCATCCCAGACCCAGAATTGAATCGTTGTCGTGGCTACCGAGCCGAAGTTGTCCGTCGAGGTGAGGACCACCGTCTGCGTACCAGGATTTTCGATATTCAACGAGAGGGACGCTCCCGTGGTTCTGAAATTCCCAGGCGGGAAATACCACGAGAGGCTTGCCGCAGGCTGTATTCCTCCCAGTTCGTAATCCGTTCCCGTCGCATTTAGAACGATCGGAATTCCAGGGCTGGCAATGAAGATCGGAATATCGCCAGGCGCGGTTGCATACTGGGCAGGATTCACTATCAGCGCGGTAGCGGTCGGCAGTCGATTCACCAGAATCGTCATGCTGTTCAGGCTCTCAAAATCGGCGCTGTCGGTGCCGACGTAGGTGATCGTGCGCCGGCCGCTTGCGATGGCGTTCGTCGTGGCCGATTCGCCGGTTCCGAATGCGTTCGTCTCGTCCCAATACCAGTTCATGACGATCGTGGTGCCGGACGAGTCGGGAACCGCCGTGAATGTGGTATCGATACCGGTATCGACGCGCGTTCCTGAAGCCGGAGAGGTGATCTCCGACACGGGGTATCCGATGAAGATGGTACGAGTGACGGAGGCTTCCAGTCCCAACTCGTCGGTTGCCCACAGGGCGATCCGATGTGAGCCGGTCGCAAGCTCGCCGGCAGCGATATTCACGTTTGTGCCGGTTTTCCAGGGAGCCCCGTCGAGATACCACTTCAGATTCGCGGAAGGCACCGGCAGGTTCGTGCTCTGCGTGGCTGCTCCGATCATCGAGTAGGCATGTCCCCCGAACACGATGTCGCCGTTCTGCACGGCGACGCCGCTTCCCCAGGAGAGAGCGACGGTTGGCGGGTCATCGACGAGGATCTGGATGGTGTGCGTCGCGCCACGGCCCAGCCGATCAGTGCCGGCGTAGGAGATCGTATGAAGCCCGATCGCAGGCGCATACGGCACCGAGTCGCCGGTGCCGAACTCGACGCCGTCGTCATACCACCGCATCGCGATCGTGTCCGTCGAGGGCGGAACGGCATTGAACGTGACGTTCGAACCGCCGGTGAACTGTGTTCCCGAAGCCGGGCTCTGAATGGACGGGAGGGTATACCCGAAATAGATGGAGCTCGTCGCGGCTGAAGCAATGCCGCTGGAATCGACCGCCACGAGGCCGATACGGTGTAGCCCCGTCGCCACCTCCGCCGGCGCGACGAGATTCGGCGAGTTGGTCTTCCAGAAGGTTCCGTCGAGATACCAGGTCAGATTTCCGGAAGGAATGGGCGCCAGGGTGACGGCCTCCGTGGCCATGCCGATCAGGTTGATGCCATCTCCACCGAACAGGCACGTCCCGTCCGGTGGCGTAATCGCGAGGCCGGGCTTGGCCCTGACCAGGACCATGATGTCGTCGCGGTTCCCGATCCCTGCTGTATCAGTACCTATATAGCTTACGTAATGCCATCCAAGTGAAGGGGAATCCGTCGAAACCATCGTCGTGTTTCCAAGCAACCGCCGTCCCGGTGAGTCGTAATCGAGCCACCACTGCATCGGGATCGCCCCGTCCGCCACAGGCGCTCCGTTGAGAACGAGCTGCTCCGACGGATCGAACGTCGTCCCCGATGCCGGGCTGGTGATCTCGGGAAGCGGGTATTCGATCGTGATGTCGTGCGACACCGAACCGATCGCCCCTCCGAGGAGGCTCTGGCCTTCAAGCGTGACGCGCCTGGCGCCGGCGGTTTCGACACCGGATTCCAGGTCGAATGACGCTGTGGACGTCCTCCAGGGAGTGTCCCCGAGGGAATCGATATACCAGGTCATGCGCGCGGCCGGCAAAGGGCTGACGCCGTCGGAATCGGTTCCTATCCCGCGAAATGGAATTACGGTCCCGATGAAGAAGACGCTTCCCGAAACGGGCGTGAATGCCACGAGCGGAAGGTTTTCGATGGTGAGATCCACGGAATTCGCGCTGACGACTCCCTGGCTGTCCGTGCCCACGTAGGTTACCCTATGACGCCCTGCCGGGAACGTATACGTGAGGGGCGTCGCGTCACCGATCTTTTCGGCCCCTGCCCCACCCCAGTTTTTCCACCACTCCATCGTCAGAGCGCCCGTCGACGAAGGGTTCGCCGACAGGGTGACGGGTGTTCCGATATCGACACGGGTTTCATCGGCAGGGCTCGTGATGGATGAGTGCGCAATGCGAACGTGGAACTGGTGGGTTGCGCTTCCGATCGAGG